>CAIXZI010000611.1 GCA_903923915.1 uncultured Bacteroidota bacterium | reverse complement strand
TTATTTATTCTTTTTGGAATAGCGGCAAAACCAATGCTTTCGCAAAATTTTGGCGAAACTCCTGAGCATAAGCGTATGTGGAAAAAATTTGGCAGAAAAAAACATAGAGACGCTTTTAATCCTAATGTTGATTCTAAAACAAATAAAGCTACGCACGCAACCAGCAAAAGATTGGCCAAAGAAGATAAAAAAACATTAAAACGGGCAAATAAAGAAGCCATGAAACAATTTCGCAAAAACAAGCGTAACGTAAACTCGCACAAATAATTTATGCTTAAAAAAAACGCCCTTATTTTCTCTATCCTTATTGCTATGTTACTAGGTGTTTTGGCTGGCACCGTAATTAATAAAAATTACACAAGCACGTTCGCAGATATAAAACAACGTGTTGCTGTAAACAATTCTTCTCTTCCGCAAAAAGAACAGCAGTTTTTAATTAAGCAAATTGACAAAGACGAAAAGCAGCAAAAGAGAGAAGCTTCATCACCTTTTTCTTTATTAAGCGATATTTTTTTACGATTAATTAAAATGATTATTGCACCACTTGTGTTTTCGGTACTTGTGGTGGGTGTTGCCAAAATTGGTGATTTTAAAACAGTTGGGCGAATGGGCATTAAAACACTCGTATATTTTACGTGTGCTACATTAATTGCTTTAAGTATTGGCTTAGTAATTGTAAATGTATTTGAGCCAGGTAAAAAAATTCATATTGATATGCCTGAGGCAGGCGCAGATAATGGAGTTAAACCACAAGCACAAACAGCTAAAAATTTTATTGCGCATATCATTCCCGAAAGTGTGGTAGATAGCATGGCACATAATGAAATATTACCCATAGTAGTTTTTGCTTTGTTTTTTGGTGTAGCCGCTGCATCACTTGGTAATAAAGGGAAAATTATTGTGGAGTTTATAGATGCAGTTTCTCATGCCATGTTTAAGGTTACCAATTATGTTATGAAAGCCGCTCCCATAGGGGTTTTTGGAGCAGTAACCGCCGTCGTGATACAACAAGGTCCCGGCGTATTAAAGAGCTATGCTTATTTAATTGCGTGTTTTTATGGTGGATTATTATTTTTTGTATTTGTAGTTTTGATGGGAATTTGCACCCTCTTTAAAATTAATTTTTTTAAACTTTTTTCCTTTATAAAAGAGCCTGTATTGCTTGCCTTTAGTACCGCCAGTTCTGAAGCTGCTATGCCAAAAACTATAGAGCGATTAGAAGATTTTGGTTTGCGCAATCGTACGGTAAGCTTTGTTTTGCCACTGGGTTACTCGTTTAATTTAGATGGCTCTATTATGTATATGACCTTTGCTACCTTGTTTATTGCACAGATGTATGGTATTGATATTTCGTTTGCCGATCAAATAAAAATGATGCTGATTTTATTAGTTACCAGCAAAGGTATGGCCGGTGTGCCACGTGCATCTTTGGTTGTAATTGCCGGAATGTTAAGTATGTTTCACATTCCAACAGAAGGGTTGCTTTTATTGTTAGCGGTTGATCAATTACTAGATATGGGACGCTCGGCAACTAATGTAGTAGGTAATGCTGTAGCTTCTGCTGTGGTTGATAAATGGGAGAAATAAAATTTACTTTTTCTCTTTCAAAAAAGTCTCCATTTCTTCTAATCCAAGTGCATTAAAACAAAAATGTTTTGTTAGTAATCCTTTTCGTGCAACGCAAACACCAAAGTGCATATCGTGAAAGCCTCGTTTTTCATGCGCATCGGGGTTGATAGAAATTTTTACGCCACGTTCTATACAATAAGGTATCCATCTCCAATCAATATCTAAACGATAGGGATGCGCATTTAATTCTATCACAACATTGTTAGCAGCGCAGGCATCAATTATTTTTTTATGATTAATTGGATATCCAGGTCGGCCAAGCAACAATCGCCCTGTGGGATGACCTAAAATAGTTGTGTATGGATTTTCGATAGCTTTAATTAAACGTGTGGTCGCTTTTTCCTCATCCATTTTAAAGTGCTGATGTATAGATGCAACTACATAATCAAAAGTTGCTAAAACTTCGTTAGAATAATCAAGTGAGCCATCATATAAAATATCGCACTCGGTTCCTTTTAAAATTTTGAATGGAGCAAGTTCTTTATTTAGTAAATCAATTTCTTTATGCTGTAAAATTATCCTGTCTTCTTTTAAACCATTGGCATAGGTTGCACTTTTAGAGTGATCAGCAATGCCAAAATATTGATAGCCCAATTCTTTGCAATAACCAGCCATTTCTGCCAACGTATTAGCACCATCACTATATGTACTGTGGTTATGCAAAATTCCTTTTAAATCTTTTTCTTCAATTAAGTTGTCAGGATATTTTGCATTTATTTCTTTATCAAACAAACCATCGCGCCATTCAGGAATAAAATAAGGTTGTTTCAGGGTTTTATAAATTTCCTCTTCCGATATAAAATTTTTATCCGTAAGTGAATTGAAATTTATTTTTTCTAAATGCTCTTTTGTTGAAGAGGTTTTCACAAGTTCATAATAAAACTCTTCCTCCGTTGTAAAAATTAAATTTACAGGTAGCGGACTTTTAAATTCATTTTCAAAAACCTCATCAGCAGCAACTAAAATATCAATGCTGCTAAGCGTTTCATTTTTTCTATAAATATCTCCGGTTAAACTAATGTTAGAAACATATTGCAGTTCTTTTAATTCTTCTACAAAATCATTTGCCAAATCTTCAACTGCGGCGTAGTGCGCTTTACCGCTGGCAGCTTGCATAAACTCAACACTTTCTTTAATACTTTGTTGCGTTTTTTGTCCGAAACCTTTTAAATCAACTAAACGATTTTCGTAACAAGCATAGAGCAAATCACCCGGGCTTTCAATCTCTAATTCTTTCCAAAGTTGTTTTACTTTTTTGGGACCGATGCCTTTTACAGAAAGCATTTCAATTACACCGGCAGGCGTATTATTAATTAAGTTAGCTAACTCTGCTGAAGTACCTTTGTTCGCAATTTCTACAATTGTTTTAGAAATGCTTTTACCGATACCTTCTTGCTGAGTAATTTTTTCTTCGGTAAAATCTTCGGGTGCAATGTGCATTTTAGAAAGTCGGAATGCGCCATTTGCTAAGGCTTTTATTTTAAATGCATTTCCGTCGTGCAATTCCATCAACTTAGAAGTAAGCTCTAGTTGTTTGGCTATATCGTAACAATCTAACATTATTTTAAAAGTAGTTTTGCTAAAACTAAATCTTGGGGATAGGTAATTTTTATGTTTTCTTTATTCCCTTGGGTTAAAAATATGGCATGCCCGTTTTTTTCTACCACACTGGCATCATCTGTAAACAAAAGATTGTAAGGCATGTTGTACGCACTTAACAAAATTTCTTTTTTAAAGCATTGCGGAGTTTGTACTATTTTAAATTTACTTCTATCAACTGCTTTAGAATTATTTTCATTTACTTCACGTAACGATTCATTCACATCAATTACAGGAATAGCGGCGCCATGTTGTTGGGCATCAGCAAATGTTTTTTTAATAGTTTGTAAACTTACCAAAGGCCTTGCTGCATCGTGCACGCCAACAATAGTAACATTACCATTTAAAGCAGTTAGCGCATTTTTAACCGACTGATAACGGGTGCTTCCCCCCTGCACTACTTGTATGTTTTTTAAATTAAAGCATGATTTTATCTTTTCAAACAAATCAAAATAATCTGAGTGGAGTGAAATAATTACCTGAATATTTTTATTTATAGAAATAAATTTTTCAATACTGTAAACGATAATAGGTTTATTATTTATTTCTATTAATTGCTTTGGAAGCTCATTGTTCATACGGCTTCCGGTGCCTCCAGCAACTATAATAACTGCGTACATTTTTTAAGCGTAATATTTTTTAGTTACATAAGCCGATACAAAAATACTTGCTTCGTACAGCATATAAAGCGGTACAAAAACAGCCATCATGGTTGGTATATCCGATGTTGGTGTAATAAAAGCGGCTAAAATTAAAATAACAACAACGGCGTGTCGTCTGTATTTACGCATAAAGGTTGGTGTTAACAACCCTATACGACTAATAAAATAAACCACCACAGGCATTTCAAATACTAAACCAAAGGCAAGTGTTAGCGTAGTTAAATTAGAAACATACGAATCGAAGGAGATTAAATTCTTTACATCGCCACTTACTGCATAAGGCGCGAGGAAGTTCCACGTTAGCGGAAAAACTAAAAAATAACTGAATGAAACTCCCATTAAAAATAAAATGGTAGATACGATGACAAAACCTTTAACGGGTTTGGTTTCTGTTTTTCTAAGTGCAGGACTAATGAATTTCCAAAGTTCCCACAAAACATATGGCATTCCTAAAATTACACCACCAATAAAAGACACCCACATATGCATGGTAAATTGCCCTGCCAAATCGGTGTTAATTAACTCTTGCGTTGCGGCTTGTATGCAGCCAGAATTATCATGAAATAACCTATAACCCAAAGAGCAAATAACTCTATAAGTAATAAAATCCTGATGGCGCGGACCAAATATTATTTTTCCGAAAAGAATATCATTGTAAAAAAATAGCACAATACCTAAAACACCAACCACTACAATGCTTCGCACCAAGTGCCAGCGCAGTGCTTCGATATGCTCAAAAAAGGGCATATCTGTTTTTGGTTGTATATTTTGTGCCATTTAGCTCATTTTTTGTTTTGCGGCGCTGCATTTTTGGTTTCGCAGAATGCCGAAAAGCATTTAAGCGGCAAAAATACAAATAGATACGCAGATTTATTAATTTTATGGCGAATGGAAAAAGAAAAAAAATACCACACTCCAAAAGAGGCTCTTTTAAAAATACGAGATTGGTGTGCTTACCAAGAACGCTGCCAGCAAGAGGTTAGGGATAAATTGTATGAATATGGCCTAAAAACAGACGATGTAGAAAATATAATAGCCCAATTAGTAAGCGAAAATTTTGTGAACGAAGAACGTTTTGCCATTGCTTTTGCCGGTGGAAAATTTAGAATAAAAAAGTGGGGAAAGATTAAAATCAGGCAAGAATTAAAGGCCAAACGCGTTTCTGATTACTGCATTAAAAAAGGGATGGAGCAAATTGAAGATACTGAATACATTAAAACATTAAAGCGACTATTAGTGCTTAAAACAAAATTAATTACTGAAAAAAATCATCTTAAGAAGAAACAGAAATTAGTGCGTTATGCCTTGGGAAAGGGTTACGAGCAGGATATTGTTTTCGATATTTTAAAATCTAACGAAGAGGGAAATTAAGGCGTTGCTTGTTTCCAATTATGGCGAAATGTGCAATTTTTATAATCATCATCTATACGCACATAAATAGAGCGTAGTTTTTTATTAACCCAAGCATCTACCGTACTTTTTTGTTTATGTACCTGCGCCATGTTTTGCATACGCTGATAATCATCTTTTAAATTGGCTTTATGCGGCTCTGAACGGGCTTTTAAATAAATAATTCTAAATGATTGTTTGGTATCTGAGCCTTGCCCTTGATTTAACAAGGGTTTACTTACTTCGCCCGGTTTCATTTTATCAAGCATAAATACCAGGTTTTGGTCTATTTGTCCAAGTTCTTCAATTTCAAACTTTGTGCTACCTGCGGCTGTATTTTGCATAGCACCGCAATTATTTTTAGTTTCTTTATCATCGCTATATTTTGCAGATGCCATACAAAAAGTAATTTTGCCATCTTGTATGTGCTGATAAATGGTATCTAATGCAGCTTTAGCATCAACAACATCTTGGCTAGTTACTTTAGCTGTAACTAAAATATGACGCACATCAACCAACTCACCACGACGCCTAATAAGTTGTATAAAATGATACCCAAATGATGATTCAAAAATTTCTGATACTTCATCAGGTTTTAATCTAAAGGCAACAGCTTCAAACTCGGGCACAAATTGTCCGCGTGCAATACCATCATACTCTCCACCTGTTTTAATAGAGCCCGGATCTTCGGTATAAAGTGTGGCTATTGTACGCATGCTTTCGCCATTAAGAACTCGCTGACGATATCCTTCTAATTTTTGGCGAGCTGCCTTTTTTGCTTCATCAGATACAACCGGTTTTTTTACTAGCTGGCAAATTTCGACCTCCGTATTTATTAACGGCAAACTATCTGAAGGAATGGAATTAAAATAATTGCGTACATCTGCCGGAGATACTTTAATATCACTTACCACTTTTTGTTGCATTTGCTGCGCTACCAATATATTGTGTATGTCGTCGCGCATTTCCTCTTTATATTGTTTAACCGTTTTGCCGTAAAAAGCTTCAAATTTTTCTTCAGAACCAAATTGACCTAAGTAATAATTCATACGCCTGTCAAGCTCGCTATCTACCTGCTCATCTTTAACACGCACACTATCTTTATCTGCCTGCGCCAACAATAATTTTTGGTACATTAATTCATCCAGCATAGAACAGCGTAAAGAGTCGGTTATTTTAATGCC
>CAIXZI010000610.1 GCA_903923915.1 uncultured Bacteroidota bacterium | reverse complement strand
GTTTCGACAAGCTAAACATGACCACAACGATTATCTAAAGTGAAAATAATTTCACTTACCTTAGCCCTCTTTATAAAAATAAGTATGCCCTTTTCTTCGTTAGGATTATCTCCATCATTATTAAAAGCATTAGCTGATCAAAATTATATACAGCCCTACCCTATTCAGCAAGAAGCCATACCGGCTATTTTAAACAGAAAAGATGTATTGGGTATTGCACAAACAGGCTCAGGTAAAACGGCCAGTTATGTATTCCCTATTTTAATGAATTTGCAAGGTAAAATTACTTCTAAAAACCGACATGTTAATGTGTTAGTTTTAGTGCCAACCCGCGAGTTAGCTGTGCAGGTAAAAGATGTGTTTCAGTTATTTGGTGCAGCACTTCCAACACCTATAAAATCGTTAGCAGTTTATGGTGGTGTTTCTATCAACCCACAAATGATGGCCTTGCAGGGTGTTAATGTTTTGGTTGCTACTCCCGGCAGATTAATCGAATTGGTAGAATCTAACTCAGTGCATCTTTCAACTATCGAAACCTTGGTTTTAGATGAAGCTGATAAAATGCTAAACCTTGGTTTTAAAGAAGAGGTAGATAAAATTCTATCACTCCTTCCAAAAAAACGTCAAAACCTTTTATTTTCTGCAACGCTTAGCGATGATGTAAATAACATCAATCAACTATTATTACGAGATCCTGTTGTTATTAAAATTGAAACAGAAAGCAATAATATTGATTTAATTACGCAAACAGCTTATAATGTAAGCGAAGAAAAAAAAGGTCCGCTACTTCGGTATATCATCAAACAAAAAGATTTAAAACAAGTTTTAGTTTTTACATCTTCGGTTTATAAAGCAGATAATGTGGCTGATAAACTTCGTAAAAATGGCATAGATGCGGTTGCTATGCACAGTAAAAAAAGTCAGCAAGCACGCACAGAAGCTTTGGCAAAATTTAAAGCCGGAACTTTACGCGTATTAGTTGGCACCGATTTAATTTCTCGCGGCATTGATATTAAATTTTTGCCCTGTGTTATTAATTACGAATTACCTCGTTCGCCAAAAGATTATGTACATCGTATTGGTAGAACGGGCAGAGCAGAATCTCCCGGACAAGCTATTTCATTTATCACGCCCGAAGACCAGCATCACTTTAGAGTTATTCAAAAAAAAATGGGCAAATGGGTAACCATGATTGATGCCGAAGGGTTAGATTTCAAATAGAATATAAATTTAAAAAAGACAAAATGGCTAAAACTAAAATTACAGTAAATAATAATGGTTCTTTACGCGTAGAAGGCGATATGGAAGTGGTAGATAAAAATGGTAACGCGTATGATTTAGGCGGGCGCGAAGTTGTTTCGTTTTGCAGATGCGGTTTATCTAAAAACAAACCTTTTTGTGATGGTTCACACAATGGTCATTTTGAACACGATGCAGTTGCTTTTGCTTTGCCTCCAAAAAAATAATTGATTTTATTATTCCCCTCTATGGAGGGGTTAGGGGTGGGTAATTTTTTGCCACAGATTGCACATATAAACGCAGATTTTTTAAATTATCCGCGGTAATCTGAGAAATCTGCGGCTAATTTTATTTCGAAACGCGCTCTACGTATTCGCCTGTTTCAATCTGAATTTTAAGTTTGTCGCCTTGTGCTACAAATAAAGGCACCTGTATATTTATGCCGCCTTCAACTTCAACGGTTTTAAGCGTTTTACCTTTGTTGCCATCTTCGGCATAGGTAACTAATAACTCGGTATATTTTGGAAGTTCTCCGTTTAATGGCTTTTCGTTTTCATCAAAACGAATGGTAAGAATCATGCCTTCTTGCAGAAATTTTATGGTATCCTCAAATAATATTTTAGGAATATGTATTTGTTCGAATGTTTCCTGATTCATGCAAACCAAAAATTCGTTTTCGGCATAAATATATTGCAATTCCACTTCATCAACGCGCACAATATCTACCTTATCACCCGAATTAAATCGTACTTCGCTTTGTTTACCGGTTTCTATATTTCTGCATTTTAACAGGTAAATAGTATTTCCTTTACCAGGAGTTCTATGATCATATTCAAGCACTTTTAACAAAGTGTTTTCATGTCTGATAAAACAATTTTTAGAAATATCTGAAGTTGTAGCCATAGTTGTTTATTTATGGCACGAAAGATACTGTCTTTTATGAGATTACTCATTAATTAAAATAAATCTATTTGATAGAAGTATTAAACAGCTGTTTAAAAATAGAATATTGAGAATGTTATACTACTTTTTTTGCGCCGATTTATTTTTATTGGCAAGCTGTCCGCAAGCAGCATCAATATCTTTGCCCCTACTCCTCCGGACATTTACAATAAGGCCTTTGCCTTCTAAATGGTTTTTAAAAGCCGTTAATCTTTCAGAAGTAGTTTGTTTAAACTCACCATCATCAATAGGGTTGTACTCAATAATATTAATTTTTGCAGGTACTTTTTTGCAGAACGCTGCTAACTCTTTTGCATCTATGATAGAATCATTAAAGTCTTTAAAAGCAATGTATTCAAAAGTTACGCGCGTACCAGTTTTATCGTAAAAATAATTCAACGCATCCGCTAAATTCTCCAAAGAATTACTTTCGTTGATGGGCATAATGTAATTACGTTTCTCTTCGTTTGCCGCATGTAATGAAAGTGCGAGATTAAATTTTACATTATCATCGCCTAATTTTTTAATCATCTTGGCAATACCTGCGGTAGAAACCGTAATCCGTTGCGGACTCATACCCAAACCATCGGGCGAAGTAATTCTTTCAACCGATTTTAATGTTTCGGCATAATTAAGCAATGGCTCGCCCATGCCCATATATACTATGTTTGAAAGGTGTTGATTGTATTTTTGTTTTGCCAAATTGTTTACTAAAACAACCTGATCGTAAATTTCATCTGCATTTAAATTTCGTAAACGATCTAATCTTCCGGTGCCACAAAATTTACAGGTTAAACTACAGCCAACCTGCGAAGATATGCAAGCGGTCATGCGTGTTTCTGTAGGAATTAAAACGCTTTCAACTACATTGCCATCAAATAATTTCATGGCGCATTTAATAGTTCTGTCGCTACTAATTTGCATATCATCTATGCTAACGGCATTAATTACGAAGTGTTCGGAAAGCAACAGGCGCAGGTCTTTTGAGAGATTGCTCATATCATCAAAACTATGCGCACTCTTTTGCCAAAGCCATTGCCAAATTTGCTTGGCACGAAACGCAGGCTGTCCTTTTTCTTTTAAAAAAGCATTTATTTGCTCTGCCGATAAAGCCCGTATATCCTGCTTTTGTGCCATACTACAAAGGTAACACTTAGATTTGAGAAATAAGAAACCATTAAAAACACGCTTTTTACTACTTTT
>CAIXZI010000609.1 GCA_903923915.1 uncultured Bacteroidota bacterium | reverse complement strand
TTTGCTATATTCTTTAAACCACTCTATTATTTCGGCATAAAACTCTAAAGCCTCATCAGGGTATGAATATCCACGAATTTCTATGATGGCATTTTCTTTATCTAAAATTACAAAAGGCGTTTGGTCGCGAGCTGGTATCTAAATTTTCTTCATGTAAAATAAATATTTTGAACAAAGATAAGTAAACTTTGGCGTGTATAGTAGTAGAAAAATGCCCTTCTTTCAACATACATGATATTCTAAAAACCATTAAATTTGGTTGGTCTAAAAGATTATTAATTTAATACCATATTAAAACATGTCGCATATATCTCATCTATTTCACATACATCACACACCTACATCGCATCCGGATGTAATTTTAGTTGGTGCTGGCATCATGAGTGCTACCTTAGGCATTATGCTTAAAGAGTTGCATCCCTCTTTAAAAATTGAAATATATGAACGTTTAGATGTTGTGGCAGGAGAGAGTTCTGACGTGTGGAATAATGCCGGCACAGGGCATTCTGCTTTTTGTGAATTAAATTATACACCCGAGCACGAAGACGGAACCGTAGATGCTACCAAGGCTTTTAAAATTGCCGATTCGTTTGAGACCTCTAAACAATTTTGGGCGTACTTAGTAGAGAAAGGATACATAAAAGACCCACATACATTTATAAATTCTATCCCCCATATGAGTTTTGTTTGGGATGAAAATGTAGCTTATCTAAAAAAACGTTTTGATTTATTAAGAGACCACCCCTTGTTTAAAGGCATGCTTTATTCTGAAAATAAAACACAACTTACCGAGTGGATGCCTTTAATTATGCAAAGCAGAGATGCCAATCAAAAAGTGGCAGCAACACGCATGGAACTGGGTACCGATATGAATTTTGGTGAGCTAACCCGTTTGCTCTTTAAACACCTGGAAACTTTGCCGGATGTAACTATTTACCTGAACCACGAAGTAAGTTTTTTAGAAAAAAGAAAAGACGGGCATTGGGAGGTAGAAGTAAAAGATATGGTAGCGCATAAAAAACGTACCGTTGAAACTAAATTTCTTTTTATTGGTGCCGGCGGCGGCTCATTACCTTTATTAGAAAAAACAGAAATACCCGAAGCTAAAGGCTATGGTGGTTTTCCGGTAAGCGGGCAATGGCTTGTTTGTCAGAACGAAGACGTTATAAAACAGCATGCTGCCAAAGTTTATGGCAAGGCCGAAGTAGGCGCACCTCCTATGTCGGTGCCGCATTTAGATACGCGTATTATTAACGGCAAAAAAGCATTATTGTTTGGCCCTTATGCAGGCTTCTCTTCTAAATTTTTGAAGCATGGTTCGTTGATGGATTTACCACACTCATTACAAGTAAACAATATTTTACCCATGGTATCAGTTGGTTTACACAACATACCACTTACCAAATATTTAATAGAACAAGTACGTCAATCTCCCGAAGACAGATTAGAAGCTTTAAAGAAATTTGTACCTACTGCTAAATTAGAAGATTGGAAATTAGAAGAAGCCGGACAGCGTGTGCAAATTATTAAAAAAGATCATGATCATATTGGTGGTGGCGTTTTAGAGTTTGGTACAGAAATAGTAAGCTCTGCCGATGGTTCTGTGGCTGCCTTGCTAGGGGCTTCACCGGGGGCTTCTACATCTGTATCTATTATGCTTGATTTATTAAAACGTTGTTTTAAAGATCAGGTAGAAACCCCTGCTTGGCAATCAAAACTAAAAGAGATGATACCTTCTTACGGGCAATCACTAGTAAAAAATAGTGCGCTTTGCGAAGGCATTAGAGAAAAAACCAGCAAAGCACTTCAGCTTAACACGGATAAGCAAGCTAAACTGGCATAGTATTTTATATAATGAAAAGAACTAAATTTGCTTGTAAACTAAACATTTGTTATTTATTTTAAAATGAAAAAAACACTTTCTATAGTAGCGTTACTTATTCTAATATCGCTAAACACAGTTGTAGCACAAAAAGAAACCAAATATAAAGATGCTAAGATAGAATCTGACTATGTTACGGTTGATTTGCTAGATGCGGTTTCTACCGATGCGGGTACAAAATTTAAATTAAAAATTCAAAACAAAACCAACGATTATATTATCTATAAAGCCGAAGAAAGTAAGTTTGTTATAAACGGCACAGAAGTTCAGCCCAAAGAAAAAATGCTGCTTATTGAACCTAACGAATCGGGCTCGAGAGTAATAAATATAAAAGGTGCCTACAATGCAGTAAAAAATTACTCGTTTGTAGTAGATGGTTTATATAAAGTATCGCCCAGCGGACACAACCTTTCGGTGGCTGATTTTAAATTACCGGCTGCGCAAAACAATTTTACCGCAGGTAATTTTAATTGCACTTTGTTAGATGCCGAGAAAAAAACAGCTAAAAGCGTAGCTAAGTTTAAATGTGTTTACAATGGCGATAAAATGGGCTTTGTATATCCATCAAAAGTTACCGTAAAAATGCCCGATGGTAATGAGTATGCCAACATGCACACCAAACCAAAACCTATTATTTTTATGAAAGGCGAAGACGACCACTTTGTATTAGCTTGGGAAAAAATGAAAGGCGGCAGAGATATGGATATGCAATTGGTTGATATGATTTTAATTTGGCACGATGCTTTTGTAGAGGCTACCCCGCAAAAATTAAAAGCCACCAAAGTAGATATGGTTGATGAGTTAGGTGCTACCGCCAACAACACGATTAAGGTTAGCGAAGAAAAAACAAAAGAAGAACCTGCTGTTACCAGCACTGCCCCTGCGCAAAACCAAACACAAAATCAAAGCAGTAAAGAGGCATCGCAAATGCGCGGAAGTGGCGACCCACTTAAAGGTTTAAATGTAGATAAATCTACCACCTTGCAAGTTGGCGATTACTATGCCTTAATTATTGGTATTGATAAATATACCGGCAGCTGGCAACCTTTAAAAAACGGAGTAAAAGATGCCAAATCAGTAGAGGCATTATTAAGACAAAAATATAAAATTGATGTTTTTAAAACCTTGTATGATGCTCAGGCAACCCGCAAAAGTATTATTACTACGATGGAGTGGCTGGCCGCTAACGTAAAAGAAAAAGACAATCTGCTTATTTATTTCTCAGGCCATGGCGAGTATAAACAACAATTAGGCAAAGGCTATTGGGTGCCGGTAGATGCACAAACTACTTCTACATCCGATTATATTTCTAACAACGATATACAAACTTTTTTATCGGGTATAAAATCTAAACACACATTGCTAATTTCTGATGCTTGTTTTAGTGGCGATATTTTTAGAGGCAACACCATTGGCGTACCATTTGAAAACTCAGAAAGGTATTATAAGGAAGTAAATAATTTAGCTTCGCGCCAGGCGCTTACATCGGGCGGTATAGAACCCGTTATGGATGGTGGTAAAGAAGGGCACTCTGTTTTTGCGTATTATTTTTTAAAGGCTTTAACCGGCAACGCAAGTAAGTTTTATGATGCCAGCCAGTTGTTTTCTACCATAAAAATACCGGTAACCAATAACTCAGAACAATCGCCACAATTTCAATCTATTAAAAATACAGGCGACGAAGGCGGACAGTTTATTTTTATAAAGAAGTAATAGGGAATATTTTTCTTTACGCAATCGCCCGCCATTGGGTATTGCTTAGTGTTAGCAGCTGCCTTTTCCCTC
>CAIXZI010000608.1 GCA_903923915.1 uncultured Bacteroidota bacterium | reverse complement strand
TATTGTTTTACCATGAACATAAGCTCCGTATTTTTTTCCGGAAAGATTTACTCCATAAACCAATCCTTTTATCCAACCACCCATTACGCCACCATAAATTCCTAAGCCAATATTATTGTTGGTTTCAGGAAGAAATATTTCACCTGCAATGTTATTATTATTATTATGCATTCTGCCAGCAGCTGCACCAGTATTAAAAGCAGCTCCAAAACCATATACACTTAAATTTGCCGAACCAGAAGTATAATAACCTAGTGCACCTGCAGAATAAAATGAAGCGCCGTTGTTATGCCCAATAACTCCGCCAGATCTTGTGCCATTACCGCCACTTCCGTAAACACCAAAATTATAATTACTGCTTAAGTTATTTTCCTGACCATAAATAGCTTTCCTGCAATTAGAAGTTAAAAAACCCGTTCCGTTTACCACACCGGTATTTACACCATAAACACCAACAGGCCCTACGTTGTTAGCAGAAGAATATCCTTCAACACCAACAGCAATTCCAGTTCCGGCACTTGTACCAAAAACACCTACTCCTGTTGCGTTATCACAGTCTCCTACTACACCAACTCCAGAGGCTATTGTAGAAGCAGCAACACCAGAAACTGCAGAATTAGAGTAAAAAGTTAAAGTTGCTCCGCCGAGACAAGATGCCAATGCAGCGCCACCCGTTTGAGAGCTTAAAAAAAGTCCGGCAAAACCTTGTGCAGCACTAGCGGTTGCACTATTATAACCATTTATGCCTGTACCCGTAGCTGAACTCGCTAGGCCATATACACCTGTACCGCTAGTTGAGCTTGATGCACCCCAAACACCATTTACAGCGCCTGCTCCATTTGCCGCACCCTTAACTCCACTGGCATTTGTTATTGTTGAACTTGAATTACCATAAACTCCATAAGTTCTAGCGGCACCGGTAGCTAATCCTCTAATGGTAGCATCATCCGCTGTGGTAGAGGCGTCTGTAACATCCAATCTCATTGCTGGAGCTGAGGTATTGATCCCAACTTTTCCACTACTTGTAATTCGCATCCTTTCTAAGTTGTAAGTTGCAGCAACAAAATCTTTGGCATCTGTAGTACCAATAAAGTTATTATTTACAGTTGTACCTATTGCAGAAGAAGGAGCTGTAGTACCTACGTTACCTGTAGTTTCCCAAGCTTTACCGTTGGTGGCGTAAAGCTTTACCCAAGTTGGAGAGACTGGAGTACCACTGTTGTAATAATAACCTACTCCATTACCATTAGTAATAGATGCATTAGTGTTGTAAACCAATACGGAAGTAGCCGGGCTGCCAATAGTGGTGCCATCGGTAGTTCCGGTTAAGGCCACGCGAGGTATTAATAATCCTTTGCTAGATGAAACAATATCTAACATGGCACTTGCATCGGGGGCGCTCCCTGAGCCGTTGATACCTACGTTTTGCGCTAAAACAACTTGTGATACAGAAAAAAACACAAGTATAAATAATTTGATAGTGTATTTCATTTTAAGTGTATTAATTTATTATCGTTCAATTAAAATTCGTTTAACAACAGATAGTTTTTCGGTTTTTAATTCAAAAAGGTAAATCCCTTGCGAAATATCCGGGTAAAGTTTTATGCTATTATTTCCTTCGCTTGCAAAAACTTGTTTTTGATATATTAAACGACCCGAAACATCATACGCTGTAACAGTTATGTTTTGTTTACTTAAGGACAGCAAATTGATAGTAACCTCATTTGCAAAAGAATAAATCTCAGCGCTTTCGTTTAGTGCAGAAAGACAATTTTTAACTGTTGTTATTTGAAAAATTTCTCTTGCACCATTCTTATCCGTTTCTGAAAGTCTGTAATAGCAAGTATTATTATCGGTAACAGAAAGGTCGTTATAACTGTAAGTGATGGTATGGTTGCTATTACCTGCCGCAGGTACTGTACTTAAGTTTGTAAAATTAATTCCATCAAAACTCTTTTCAATGGTATAATACGCGCTATTAACCTCTTCTGCACTCGTCCATTTAAGCGCAATACCCTTATTTTCACAAACCCCGGAAAAACTTATTATTTTAACCGGCAGAGGATTCAAATAACTAGCTAAGGTCCAAACCGGAAAAAACTGCAAAGCGCTAACTTGAACTCCATTTAAAGATCCAACACTTGTAGGAGTTATAGCTGCAACAGTGTTTGTTCCAAATTCCTGCGAATTTGTTGGGAAGCCATTCCAAGCACACGCAACAGTGGTTGTAGAAAGTGTGTCAAAACGCTGAGGCTGTAAAGTAGATGCTAAATTAGTAACGTTGCCACCATTAACATCGGTTTCAGACATAATATAAGTAAAATCTAAAGTAACTGCCGGATTACTATTTGCGCTATAATTAATTGGTTCAATAATCCAAAATCTGTCAATTGCATTTATAGAATTGTTTGTATTAGTACTACTACAAGGCGAACCACCGTTCATATTAGCAACCAGACTGGGTGTATAAGTTAGGTTATCATACCCGCTAAGCAAAGTTGTAGCGTGTTGGGACGAAAAACGGATAACAGCGTTATTACCGGGGTTCACAGTTCCTGAGGTGTTAACTACAAAATTTAAAGGGAACTGAACCCAGGAACCTGTTGCGTAACTTACATACGGGATAGTTATAGGATATGTTAAGACACCCAGATTATATTGCAGCTTATTCCATTCACTCTCTAATATAAGACCACCAGAGCTTGAAGATGTTCCGATTTTAACAATTGGTGCAGCAGTAGCTGGAAGAGGAGGATTATTTAAAACTAAATATGAAGGGCTTGATGAAATTCCACCATTTACATTAATAAAAACACCATTATTTAGAACCACTTGCGAAGTGGAATTAAAATAGAGCAGTATAGAAATAAAAAAAAAAAAAGTCTTCATCTATAATAGTATATCAGTACAGCAAATTTATTGTAACGAGTATGCACATACAAAAAGAACATGATTTATTCCATATTACGGAATATAATGAGGGTTCTGTAAAAACAAGTATGAGGAAAGTTAAATTGTAACAGAAAATACAACTATTAGAAACAATTGAATAAAGTAACTAATAAAGCAAATGGATCGAAAAGAAAATTTTATACGTGTTGTAATGATAGCTCTACTTTTACTATGGTCACTATTTTTAATTTACATTTTAATAAATGGGCTATGTATTGTATTCTATCAACACTTGCTATTTGATTTTATTGATACAGCATCCATAGTTTCATTATCACTGTTTTTTCCTTTCTCAATAGCATCAATAACTAAATACTCTCATTCAAAAAAACAATTTAACAAAACATCC
>CAIXZI010000607.1 GCA_903923915.1 uncultured Bacteroidota bacterium | reverse complement strand
GGTTTGGTGTGCCACCTTGTATGGCACTAACATCACTGCTTATTTCTACAATGTAAGCGCGCGCATATTTTACACTTTTCCATTTTAAGTCCACTTCTCCTTCTATGGTGGATGTAGCAGTTAAACCGTTTGGTGCAAGCGGTAAGGGCGCTACATTTTTAGCACGTTTAAAATCCATACCCGCACTAAGTATAACAGCCTGCGCATCTCCGCCTGCGGCAAGGGCTGCATTGGCAGTAGCTTCTACATAATTACTTAACTGCAAAAGCAAATTATCTAAAATAGCCTCTTGCTGGTGCATAAAAGCCGTTTTACTTTTGCCCCCATCTATAGCTGCTATATAAGCGTTTTCTAAATTGGTGGTAGCGCTAGTAATGGCTGCCAATGCAGGGCTTGGGTTAGTAAACTTGCTGTTTCCGTTCATAGAACTTACTATGTTTTTAGAAGTTTCTATTTTGTCGCTAACCGAGCGTTCGCTCAGTCTTAAACTTACTCGTTCTGTTTTCATGATTTTTAATTTTTAAAGAATAATTAATAAGTATCGGTTCTGCTTAGCTTTTAAAGAGAGCCGAAAAAGAGAATGTTTTTTTTAATCATGATATACTCCTTTCTTTTATTTGTTATACTAATTTACAACAAAGGCAAGCGGGGTAATAGTGCAATTTTTTAAACGGTAGCACTTTCTTTTTAAACGGTATGGTTTTAACAGTTAAACGGTTAAAATAGTAAACCGTTGCACGTAAACTTTTACCTAAGCACAAAAATTATAAACGCCGCAAGTAAATGTTTAGCCAAGCAAGAAAATCTTAAACTGGGCAAGAAAATATTTAACAACGCAGGAAAACTATAAATCAAGCAAGAAAATGTTTAACGACGCACAAAAACCTTAAACTAAGTGAGAAAATATTTAGCAACGCACAGAAACTCTAAGCCAAGCAAAAAAATGCTTAACGACTTACAGAAACCCTAAACTACGCATGAAAATGGTTAGCCAAACAAAAAAACTGTAAACTACGCACAGAAACCTTTAATGAAAATATTTTACCTTCAAAAGCTATTTGGTTTTCTTTTTGGGTGTAAACTCAAAATTTACCAATGTTTTTAAATCTATATCTAAGCCATCAGCCAACTCTTGCAAGTAATAAATAGTAGGGTTTATATTACCCGACTCTAAACGCTGTATGCTTTGTCTGTCTTTATTAATAAGGCAAGCCAAATCAAACTGGGTAAAACCTTTCTTTAAGCGTACTTGTTTTACATGCTCGCCAAATTGTTTTAAAAATATCTCTTTTTTTGCTGCCAATTAAGCAACTAAAATGTTGCTTAATAAAAAAATAATGAGAAACGGATACGTTGCATTAAAAAATTAATATATATTTGTTATAAGCACTTAAAAACAAAACCTTTTAATAAACATAAGGTAATGTTTGAGAGATAAAACATAAGTAGGTTTAACCTACTAAAAATAACCATAAACACCCTAAACCAAAAACTATGGAAACAACAAGATCATCCTCACAACAAACTGCAGATAAAACCAAAGATAAATTTGCTTTAAATAAAAAGCTATGGTTTAGTTGTTTAGCTATTATGTTTACTATATTAATAAAGGCGCAACCAGTAGGACCTCCAGATATAAGTAATTATATTGGTCCAAATGCAGCGCAATGTTCTCCAGCATCTATATGTAAAGGCGGTTCTGTTTATTTGCAAGCTACTCCTCAGTATGGTACACCTCCATATACATATTCTAACTGGACTTGCACAGACCCTAATGGAGTAGCTTTACCCTTAGCTAACATAATACCAACTACAGGAACACCATATTGTTTTATAGGTCCTCTTACTATAACAGGTAATTATAAT
>CAIXZI010000606.1 GCA_903923915.1 uncultured Bacteroidota bacterium | reverse complement strand
TTTTATCAAATCATTTTTAATTGATTTCAGATAATAAAACAAATAATTAGCATCACAGTTCTTTGATGGTAATAATGCACCACAAGCTTGATTTGTAGCTGCTTCAAAAGGCAGAATAGAACAAGCACCAATTGTTGCACCATACATCGCCAATAATACAGTATTTTTTGGAAAGATTTTTGCACTAGAATTGGCTAATGCTGCTTGAGTAATATATTCTTCAGGAAAATTAGCATACTTTCCTTTTAGGTCACCAGTTTTTACCCAAGGGATTGTTCCATCAATAAAATATTCAGGTTTTTTCCTGCTAGGAGTTCCTCCTGAAGTAACACGAAAAACATCTCCAATTTTTACTAATTCCCACTTACTCATTTAATAATTTCTCTAAAATTTGTAATGCATTAAATCTGTCTTGATCTAACTTTTTAATTTCTTTAATGATTTTAGATGGTAAAGAGTAATTTACTTCTTCATGAACTACTTCTTTATATTTGTTTATACTCAAGTCCCAATCATTAGCTTTTATCTCTTTAAATGGCACTAAAAAACTTTTGTCAGTACGTTTTCTTTTTACTTCTGCATCTTGGTTGTGGTACCTTTTTAATATATCAGGTATATCATTGTCTTTTATTTCAGCACGTTTATCATCCAAGCTTAAGCCATCAGCTTGCATGTCATAAAACCATACTTTATCTGTACCACCACTACCGGTTTTAGTAAATAACATAACTGCTGTACTAACCCCGGCATAAGGTTTAAATACACCACTTGGCATAGAGATAATAGCTTCAAGTTTATTTTTTTCTATTATCTCTTGTCTTATCTTTTTATGTGCATTGGAACTGCCAAATAAAACTCCATCGGGTATAATAACAGCACATCTACCACCTTTTTTCAGCATCCGTAGCATTAGTGCTAAAAAAAGTAATTCTGTTTTTTTTGTGTCAACTACTTTTAATAAAGAACTCTCAACACTATCAGAATCTAATGCTCCTTTAAATGGGGGATTGGCAAGTATTAAGGTAAATTGCTCTCTTATATCAGCATTACTTTCACTTAAAGAGTCTTTACTAATAAGTTTAGGACTTTCAATACCATGTAGTTGTAAATTCATGGCACCAATTCTTAGCATTGTATTGTCAAACTCTACTCCGGTAAACATTTTACTGTTATAGTGTTCTCTAAAACCTTTTTCAAGAAACCAATCAGCATGCTTAGTGTGCATATACTCTCCGGCAGCCACTAAAAAACCTGCTGTACCACAACTTGGGTCACATATAGTATCTGTTTTTTTAGGTTCTATCATTTCTACCATCATTTTAATGATGTGTCTTGGTGTTCTAAATTGCCCGTTTGTACCAGCAGAAGCAATTTTAGATAACAGATACTCATATATATCTCCTTTGGTATCTCTATCCTCCATTTTGATTTTATCAATCATCTGCACTACTTGGTCAAGTAGTCTAGGAGTAGGAATCATAAAAGTTGCACCCTTCATGTACTGGGCAAATACACCTGCTTCATTACCCACATCTTTCATGTGCTCAAATACAGTTACCTTTCCTCTAGCAGCTTTAGTAAACAAATCAAACATAGTTTGAGGGTCTTTATTTTTAAAAGAACTCCATCTTAAATCTTGTTGGTCTTTGGTATAAATTGAATTAGTAAGAGGTTTCTTTATTAAGCTGGCTTTTTTCTCAGCCAGTAATTGTGTTTCATCTAGCCTTCTGATAAAAAGAAGGTAGGTAAACTGCTCAATAACAGTTAATGGATTAGATACACCACCTGTCCAGAAAGACTCCCATATTTTATCAATTTGTGATCTTAAATCTCCAGTTATCATAGTTTCAAATTAGTGTATAGTGGTAAATATAAGATGATTTTTTGATGTATAAATTATCAAGTATGTATGATTTTGCTGGTAGTGTGGCTATTTACACATAAAAAGCCTTATAGGACTTGTATTTAGCTTGCTTAGTCCTATAAGACGCTTTTATGTTAATATAGCTTTGGGTTATTTTTTATGGGATGGTTTTTGATTTTTGGCTGGATAGCTCTTTGTTACCCACACTTAAATTAGTTAGTTAAAGGTAACAATGTGCTATAAGTGGGTTGTTCAAAAAACATT
Organism: uncultured Bacteroidota bacterium; assembly: GCA_903923915.1. GTDB lineage: Bacteria > Bacteroidota > Bacteroidia > B-17B0 > Aurantibacillaceae > PALSA-968. The sequence goes on along the minus strand of CAIXZI010000606.1, from coordinate 3,705 downwards.
ACAGAAAAAAAAAACAGAAGGGTGGTGTGAGGCTGGGAACTAGAAAAAAATAGACAGGTTTAGCAAGTGCTTTGTAGATTAATATCTATACCAAAGCACTTACCTTTTGAACCTGTATATAAAGCAGCAGGGATACATAAAATGAGCCGTTATAGAGGATTACTATAAGACACAGTTTTTACCCTGTGCCTTATATAAATAAACTTTACAGATTTAAACTTTTTAGGTTTACCAACTTGTGCCTTCATCAGTCATGGAATGGTAACTTGTGGAAGTTAAAATAAGGTGGTCATATAGGGTTATGTCTACCAGTTCACCAGCTTGTTTAAATTTTTTAGTTAGGCTAATATCTTCTTTTGAAGGGTTAAGATTTCCTGAAGGATGGTTGTGTACCAATATCATTCCTGTAGCTAAACTCTTTAAAGCAGTAGCAAGTGCAATTCTTATATCTACTACAGTACCACAAATACCACCTTCACTAAGCCTATGGTAGCCTATAACTTGGTTAGCCCTGTTAAGTAGCATGATATAAAAATACTCCTTCAGCTCCATTTGACATTTACCGGCAGAGTACATTTCTTTTGCTACCTCATAAGCTTGTGCTGAAGTCTTTATTGTTGTTGATGTGAACTGCTTCTTGGTGTAGCTCACACTAATTTCATTAATACAGTTAATTGATTTCATGTTTAAGTTTCAACCTTAATATGGGATACCAAAAAAGAATGCTTTTTATGGTAGATACTTAAATTAAAATTGGATGACAAAAACAGGTGGGGGATACCCTCTTTGTAGATGAAGGTGGGGGGATGTTTATTGAGGACCCCTTATACATCCTGTCAGACATGTATTAGCAATATAATGCCCTATTAGTTCTGACTAAAGAAGATTTACCATTTTGAAATAGAATAATATTTAAAGGTGCTGGTCTACCACAAATAGACTCAGCACCTCAAATAATGTTACTCAAGGTCAATTAGTATAACTATTTTAATTTAAGTTTATCACTTAGATTACTCATTTCAGTAGAAACTCTTGAGTCAAGCATTCTTGCATAAATTTTAGTGGTGTTAATAGAAGTATGCCCTAACATTTTACTTACAGCTTCTATACTAAGCCCATTTCCCAAGGTAATTGTAGTTCCAAATGTGTGTCGGGAAAGATGGCAGCTCAACCTTTTATCAATACCACATATGTCACCTATCTCTTTTAAGTAGGAGTTCATCTTTTGGTTACTTAATACCGGAAGTATAGAACTATCATCATTTATTGAGTAGTCTTTATATTTCTCCAATATTTCAAGAGCTTTTGGTAACAAGGGTACACTAACTTCAGTGTCAGTTTTGGTTCTCCTAGTCTTAACCCAAAATATACCTTCTACATCAAGAAACAAGTTCTTTTTGGTAAGTTTCTTTGTATCACAGTAAGCCAAACCAGTGTAACATTGGAAGATAAATACATCCCTTACTTGCTCAATTCTTTTTATAGTAAAGTTCTTCTGCATAAGTAAATCTAGTTCAGGCTGCGTCAAATAACCCCTATCAACTTTCTTTAACTTCATCTTGTAGTTTAGAAATGGGTCAGCAGAAATCCATGAATTAGCAAGGGCTATTTTTATAATCTTATTAAAATTCTTCATGTACTTTACTGTTGTGTTATTAGCACATTTTCTGTGTGACCGGAAGAAATAATCAAGTTCAGTTATAAATTCATGGTTTACATCTGTCAGCAGAAACTCACTTTTATTGTATTTAAGCTTGACAAACTCTTTTAGGTGTTTCAAGCAAGTTTGGTATCTCTCATAAGTTCCTTGGGCAAAATCTGAGTTAATCAATGATTTTACTTTAGTATTATGTTCTTCAAATACTAAAAACAGGCTTCTTGACTTTATCTGTGGCTCTCCAATCAATAAACTTTTGATGCTGTCAGCAGAAACAATCTTGTTTTCTTTTTCTAGTTTCTGTTGAATGTCATAAATACCCGCTTTCAAAGAGTTGATATAGGTATTAATACTTTTAGCTTCTTCTGTACTACCTTTTACACATCCTTTTATTGAGTCCCATTTTTTAGGTAGTATAGCTCTTTTAATATCAAATACAGCCCTTTGCCCTTCTACAGTAATCCTGCAATAGAGTGGCATAGTTCCATTTAAGTTTGGTTTATCTCTTCTTATATAGAAGAGGATTTTTAGTGATTTAATCATGGTTTTTAGTTTCAAAACCACAATGGGATACAATTAGGAGATACCTATAATTAGGAAAAAGGTACAGGTATCTGTACAGGTATCTTTTTAATGTTAAAAATGGTAATTAGGTATCTAACTGAAATGATAAACCCCCAGTAAATACTGAGGGTTCAAATCAAAAAACGGAAACTGAGAGATTCGAACTCTCGATACAGTTACCCGTATACAACCTTTCCAGGGTTGCTCATTCAACCACTCTGACAAGTTTCCTGTTAATTTACTTTTTCTTTACGGCAGTTTTCTTTTTACCTCCCTTTTTTTTAATCACTTTTTTCGTTGATTTTTTTGCTTTTTGCGCAGCTTCTTTTTCTTGCTTTTGTTTTAGCTTTACGTTATAACGCATGCTATCCCAATAATCTTTGGTATAGTCGGTAAAAATTTCTTCGCCGGCTTTAATATCACGGGTGGCAACTACAAAACATTTTTCGCCAAAAATTTCGTATTGAGAGTTGTTTTTTAACCCTTTAATGCGTGTAAAACCATTAGCATCATTAGCATAACGAGCTTTAAATTGTGGCGTATGAAACGCATCAACACATTTGTTTTTATTGAAAAAAAATAAATATCCGTCTTCATCACGCTTTACACGTTTTTCATATTCTTTCCAACCAATTTCTTCGCCACGATATTGAATAATTTTATCTGCCTTTTTTAAGGATTTTGTGGTGTATAAGCCTTTGCCCGAACCCGGTATTTGTGATTTTTTTACGATTAATGCCATAGGTTTGCAAAAGTATAAGGTTATTGCTTACATTTGCCACCGTGTTTGGTTTTTTACTGTTATTTATCAACAGAAAAAATTAAAAGGGAATGTCGTGAAAATCGACAACAGTGCCCGCTGCTGTAATCTCATTTGTTGCAAAACAAATAAACAAAACTACTACCACTAATGCTTTTGCATTGGGAAGGCGTTGAAGAGAGAGTCAGAAGACCTGCCAGATACATTAACGTAAAAATCCTCGTGGACAAGGGTTTAAAACGAAATGATGTTTAAAGTAAAGTATAGTTTATTAATTGCTTTGGTGCTTGTTTGTTTTTTTTGTTTCTCGCAACAAAAAGGCGACACTTTGCTATTAAACGAAATTCATATTACTGATTACCGCATCAAAAAATCTGCTGAGAATTTTGCACAGGTAAAAATAGATTCTGCTTTACAAAGTGCTTTTTTAACTTCAAACATGGCGCAGTTACTAATTCAGCAAAATGCAACATTAGTAAAAGCATACGGCCCCGGTAATATTGCGTCGCTTGGCATTAGAGGTAGTACAGCGCAACAAACAGCTGTTATTTGGAATGGCATGAATATTAACAATCCCACACTTGGACAAGCAGATGTTTCTTTATTACCTGCTGGATTTTTTAGCACAATAAGCGTGCAAAAAGGTGCACTTAGCGGATATTGGGGTAGTGGAGCCATGGCAGGCGTTTTAAATTTACAAAGCAGTACGCAACAAACTGATGGC
>CAIXZI010000605.1 GCA_903923915.1 uncultured Bacteroidota bacterium | reverse complement strand
CAAATATTTTCACTAATTTCGTACGGCTTATTTCACTAAAAATAGATGGATATTTCTTTAAAAAAAAATGTTAAAAAACCTTATTTACTAGACTTTACTTCTATTGGTTCTCCTGATCTGGGTTATTTAACTGTAGCCGAGTATCCTGCAAATATACCTTTTGAAATTAAACGAACTTACTGGACCTATTTTACCCCTAACAATGTAGAGCGAGGCAATCATGGTCATAAAGAATTACAACAAATTATAGTTGCCGTTGCAGGTATTATAGAGTTTGATTTAGAATCCAAACAAGGAGAAAAATTTAATTTCAAGTTAGATAATCCTAATCAAGGCTTATATATTCCTAAAGAATATTGGCGCGTTATCCATTTCTCGCATAGTGCGGTGTTATTATGTTTAGCTTCTTTAGAATATAATGCTGATGATTATATAAGAGATTATAACGAGTTTAAAAACTTAAAATAATGAACGCATCTATACATCCTAATGCCATTGTTGAAACAACTGATATTGGTTTAGACACACGTATATGGGCATTTGTACACATTTTAGATAATGTAAAAATAGGTGCTAATTGTAATATTTGTGATCATTGTTTTATTGAAAACGGAGTTACTATTGGTAACAACGTAACCATAAAATCTGGTGTAAATATTTGGACAGGTGTAACTATAGAAGATGATGTACACATTGGACCATGTGTAGTATTTACAAACGACTTACATCCAAGAAGCAAGCAGGCATTTAAATTAGGTAATATTGCCATAAAAAAAGGTGCCAGTGTTGGCGCTAATTCTACCCTTTTAGCAGGTATCGAGATTGGTGAATATGCCATGACAGGAATTGGATCTGTTGTTACAAAAAATGTAAGAAGTCATGCGCTTGTTTATGGAAATCCGGCAAAGCAACACGCTTGGATTGATGAAGAAGGAAATAAATTGATTAAGAAAGAAAATAATTGGGTTTCTGAAAAAGGAGAAATTTATAAAGAAACTGAAACCGGACTGATAAAAATATAAGTATGAAAATACCTTTTCTATCTTTTTCTAGCATACATCAAGAAACTAAAGCGGATATGTTACATGCTTTTTCTGAAGTATATGAAAGCAATTCTTTTATACTTGGAGATAAGGTTAAATTTTTTGAAGAAGCATATGCTGCGTTTAATAAAACTAAATATTGTATTGGTGTTGGTAATGGTTTAGATGCCTTAATAATTTCATTAAGAACTTTAGGAATAGGAGAAGGAGATGAAGTCGTTGTACCTTCAAATACATACATAGCTTCATTGCTTGCGGTTTCTGCGGTAGGTGCTACTCCTGTTTTAGTTGAGCCTCGTTTAGATACGTATAATATTAATCCTGATTTTATTGAAGCTACTATTACACCAAAAACAAAAGCTATATTACCCGTGCATTTATACGGGCAAGCCTGCGAAATGGATAAAATTATAGCCATTGCTAAAAAATATAATCTTTTTATTATTGAAGATAACGCACAAGCACAAGGTGCCACTTTTAAAGGAATTCAAACGGGTGTATCGGGTAATATAAATGGTACAAGTTTTTATCCGGGTAAAAATTTAGGTGCTTTAGGCGATGCGGGCGCTATTACTACCAACGATGAAAATTTATATAAAAAAGCATTAAGTCTTAGAAATTACGGTTCGCAAAAAAAATATTTTAATGAAGTAAGAGGATATAATTCGAGGTTAGATGAAATGCAGGCAGCATTTTTATCAGTCAAATTGAAAAGATTAAATAATTGGAATATTGAAAGGCAAAAAATAGCAGAACAGTATAATGAACTTTTAAAAAATATAGATTGGATTACGCTACCTAAAATTACTGAAGGAGCTACCTCTGTTTATCATTTGTATGTTATTAGAACAAAACAAAGAGATGAACTTAGGGATTACCTAGCTAAAAAAGGAATTGGAACTGTAATTCATTATCCGGTTCCTCCTCATTTGCAAGAAGCTTATAATGATTTAAAATATAAAAAAGGTGATTACCCTATTGCTGAAGAAATTGCAGAAACATGTTTAAGCTTACCAATATAT
>CAIXZI010000604.1 GCA_903923915.1 uncultured Bacteroidota bacterium | reverse complement strand
ACTTACAATGTCTGATATGATTGTTTTATTAGAAAATGGTTTTGAGACAATTACCCCTGAACAAAAAGATAAAATTAATACACTTGGAATTTCTATAGATAAAGAACAACATCAAAGAAATATTATAGATAGTCTTTCAATAAAATTTATGACTAAGTATGATATTAATTACGATAAAGAAATTAAACAGTTTGACTTAAACTATAATGAAAACAAGTAATTTAAGAATAATAGAATGCCCACGTGATGCCATGCAAGGCATTAAAGAGTTTATACCAACTGAAACCAAAATAGCTTACATAAATACCTTATTGCAAGTTGGTTTTGATACCATAGATTTTGGAAGTTTTGTATCTCAAAAAGCCATACCTCAATTGCAAGACACAGCCAAGGTTTTAGCAGGATTAGATTTAAGTAAAACAAAATCTAAGTTACTTGCTATTATTGCAAATACACGTGGCGCACAAGATGCCTGTAATTTTGAAGAAATAAGTTATTTGGGATTTCCTTTCTCTATTTCAGAAACCTTTCAGCAACGTAACACTAATTCAAGTATTGAGCAATCTTTAAAGACAGTTGAGGAAATTCAAAGCCTATGCGTTAAACATAATAAGCAATTAGTAGTTTATTTATCAATGGCATTTGGCAACCCTTATGGCGATGTTTGGAACAGCGACATTTGCATTAACTGGACTAAAAAATTGCATAGTATGGGAATTCGCATAATTGCCCCAAGCGATACTATTGGAAGCTCAACACCCGAAACTATAAACTATTTATTCTCGCATTTAATTCCGGAGTTTAGCGATGTAGAATTTGGCGCACACTTACACTCTACCCCCGAAAAAATTGTTGAGAAAGTTGAAGCTGCTTATAATAGTGGTTGCAGAAGATTTGACAGCGCAGTGCTTGGTTTTGGTGGCTGCCCCATGGCAGCAGATAGCTTAACAGGCAACATGGCTACCGAAGTAATGATAAACTACTTTGTATCTAAAAAAATTGACACAGGCTTGAATTTAGACTTGTTGAACAAAGAAGTAATGCAACAAAGCACCAAGTTGTTTAATCAATATCATTAGTATTTACCTGAAATGACGAATACATTGCTTCTTTTTCTAAAATAAAAAGGGATATTAAAACTCAGAAATGTGTTTAGCGGTTGCCAATAAAAGCTCTTCTTCAAACGGACGAGCCATTAATTGAAGTCCAAAAGGCATGTTGTTTTGGTTAACACCAGCCGGAATAGATATAGCCGGAACGCCTGTAATATTGGCCTGTACAGTGTAAATATCTTCTAAATACATTTTAATTGGATCAGCGCCTTTAGAACCATGCTCAAATGCAACGCCAGGTGTAGAAGGTGTTATGATAATATCATACTCTTTAAAGATAGCTAAGGTTTTATCTCTAACCACTCGCCTAACCTGCTGTGCTTTGCCATAATACGCATCGTAATAACCGGCGCTTAAAACAAACGTTCCAAGCATAATACGACGTTGTACTTCTTTACCAAAACCTTCTGTACGCGATTTTTTAAAGGTGCTTTCTAAATCGGTTGCATTAGGACTACGATACCCATAAGGCACACCGCCAAAGCGACCAAGATTAGAAGAGGCCTCAGCAGTGGTAAGTACATAATACGTTGGTACCAAGTATTCAAGCTCTTTAAAATCAACCCCATCAACTGTATAACCTTCTTTTTTTAGTTTCTCGATAGTTTGGTTAATGTTACTTTTTATAGTGCTATCAAGCGCTTGATTATCTAAGCAATCTTTTATGTAAGCAATTTTGATTTTCTTGTTTAAGGTAGTATTCTTGGCATATTCTGCAACCGGTTTTGAAGAAACCGTGCCATCAAACTCATCAGCACCTGCAATAATTTCTAATACTAAGGCTGCATCATCAATAGTTTTTGTTAAAGGCCCAATTTGATCGAATGAAGAAGCATAGGCAATTAAACCCCAACGAGAAACTCGTCCGTAGGTTGGCTTTAAACCAACCACACCACAAAAAGAAGCTGGCTGACGAATACTTCCACCGGTATCGCTTCCTAAGGCTACATGTACTAAGTTTGCAGCAACTGCAGCTGCCGACCCCCCGGAAGAACCACCGGGAACTGTTTTTTCATTTAAAGGATTTAATACTTTACCATAAGCAGAATTTTCGTTGCTGCTACCCATGGCAAATTCGTCGCAATTAGTGCGACCAATAATAATGGCATCCTCAGCCAATAAACGCTCTACAACGGTAGAACTATAAAGCGAAGTAAAGTTTTCTAAAATTTTTGAAGAAGCAGAAACTTTATGATTTTTGTAACAAATATTATCTTTTAAAGCCACAATAACACCGGCTAAACGCCCGGCTGTGCCTGCTTTTATTTTAGCATCAACTAAATCGGCCTGTTTTAAAGCCGACTCGTTAAAGGTTTCTAAAAATATATTAAGATGCTTTTTTTCTTCAATAGAAGCCAAAGAAGAAACAACTAAATCTTTACAATTAGTGTTGCCTTGCTTTAAATCGTTTTGAAGCGAAGCAATGCTTTTAAATACGTACACTATGGTTACTTTTTGTCGGTTTTCTCTACAGAAGCAGTGCTTTCTTCTCCTTTTGAGGCATCTTTAAATTCTTTCATACCTTTACCCAAGCCGCGCATTAACTCAGGAATTTTTTTACCGCCAAATAACAATAATAAAGCAGCAAGAATTAAAATAATTTCTCCGGTACCTAATTTCATGATTAAAAGATTTAATTTTGAGCCACAAAGATAACACATTTTATTGTAAACCTGCATGTTAAAAAAGATTGAGCACATTGGTATTGCCGTTAAAAATCTGAAAGAAAGTAATGAACTTTTTAAAAAGCTTTTTGGTAAAGATTTATATAAAACGGAAGCCGTTGAAAGCGAGAAAGTTTCTACCTCTTTTTTTATGCTAGGCGAAAGCAAAATTGAACTTTTAGAGGCTCAGAATGAAAACTCGGCCATTGCCAAATTTATTGAAAAACGTGGCGAAGGCATACACCACATGGCTTTTGAGGTAGATGATATTTATGCTGAGATTAAAAGGTTGCAAGCTGAAGGTTTTGAAGTTTTAAACCCAGAACCTAAAAAGGGAGCTGATAATAAGTTAATTTGCTTCTTACACCCAAAAACTACAAACGGTGTTTTAATTGAATTATGCCAGGAAATATGCTAATTAACGATAATTAGTTTATTTGATACTATTGCTTTATTATCCTGAGTTAGGGTTATAAAATACAAGCCATTTGGTAAATTATCTCGCTGGATGCTAATTGTTTGCTTGTTAATATTTTTAATTTGCTTTACCTGTTGGCCAATAGAATTATAAACGGTAAGCGTGGCATTGTTTAAATTGCCATTAACTGTAATACTTGTTTCTGCCGAAAATGGATTAGGAGAAATTTCTGCAATAACTTTTTCTTCCTTTTCGTTTACTTCTAAAGGGTAGCACAAGCAATAGTTATAATTTCTGCTAAAATAATAGGTGGAATCATTTTGTAAATTACAGGTTAGCACATCAATACAAGAGCAAGTTAACATAGGAAAAGTTATGTAAAGCAAGCCATTTAAACTTCCTATGCCTTCAACCCATGTATCTCCTTGTGCAGCAAAATGAAATTGTTTTCTGTATTTAGTGTCAATTCAAATAGAATCGATTGCGCTAATAGTAAGGTAATTATAACGATAGCAATGCGATGTGGATGACGTATCAAATAAAATAGTATCGCCAATGGTTTGCTTTGAAAAATCGTATAGTTTGTAATTTTTGTTGGCCCCACAATTTGATCCGGAAGGTAAATTTGCGAAAGGATAATAATAAACTCGCTTAAAATTGTCTTCCATAATTGCCCCTATTAACGAGGAATTACTTGCAGTCATAGATGTATCGCCGCATGAAGGAAAATTACGCGAATACAATTTATGATAGGTAGTAGAATTAATTACCGTATCGCCAAAAATAACGTATTGATATTTATCTGTAACAACGCTATATTGGTTTATATGTGCCTGAGACCACAAGGATTTTGAAGTAGGAAACGGGTGATAAGTACCCATTTGTGCTTGTAAGGTTACAAAACCTAAAATTAAAAACGAAAGAAGTAATGATTTTTTCATGGTGTTTATTTTAATGGTTATTACCTAATAAACCAATACGCAAATTACTAATAAAAGGTTGGGTATTATTTAATTTAACAGTTGTTACGATTTAAAAGAAATCATATCAAAAGGCTCATTTAGTATAAATGAATAGCTACGACCAGCTTCTTCAATATCTTCATCATCTTCGTTATAATACCACTTAAACTTTACGTCTATGCCTTTTTCTTTTAGTTTTTGTACGGTTTTCATTAATTCTAAAATGTAGCGAGCACTACCGGTATTAAAAAAATGAAGTTTAACAATTAGAGAGAATTGCTTT
>CAIXZI010000603.1 GCA_903923915.1 uncultured Bacteroidota bacterium | reverse complement strand
GGGTAAAAAATAAAAGCCAATGCTTAATAATTCATTTACTTGTACATTACTTATAAAAGAACCTTCGGCGGGTACTTCTGATATACGCAAAACTTTTTCGGTTCCTTTACGTTCTATAAAATAAGAAATAGGATAAGCCAATGTTTTTGCACCAACCATTGGTATAGTTTGTAATTGAAAATGAATATGTGGCTCTGGCGAACGACCTGAATTACCACAGGTTGCCAGATAAGTACCTTTAGTTACATATTGCCCGATAAAAACACCAAAAGAATCTTTTTTAATGTGACTGATTTGAGAAAACAACCCATTTAAATGATGTAATACTATTGTATTTCCCCAGGTACGTTCGGTATCCATATCGCCCACATCATTATCTTCAACAGTATTGATGATGTCATAAACATACCCATCAAACGGAGCTAAAATTTCTTTATTATAACAGTAAAAATTTTCACGAGAAAAACCTTCTCTGTATGTGGTTGGCTCTCTGTATGTATTTCCTTTAGAGTCAACGATAACAAAATCAAGAGCCTTACTCCAATCGCCCAGGTGTGTTATTTTTCCGTCGTAACCTTGGCTAACATTCCATTCTCCCAAAAAAGGAAGTGTTATTTTATATAAATGCTCATTTTTAAAGCGTTGCAAAGAATTAAGATATTTATAAATAGTTTTTTCGGCCGAGAAATATTGAATAGTTACCACTTGTAAATATTTAGCAAACAAACGCTGATTTAATGCAAACAAAAAGGCGGTACAAACCACACTAAATGAGAGCGAATACGCTTTAAGCTGAAACACAAATAGTATTTTGCCTAATGCCAACGAAATAAGTAACAGCACGGGCGTAAGAATAAGCACGGTAAGATAGCTGTATGTATTTGGAATGATAAAAAAACAACCAATAGCTATAGCTAAAAAAATAAAATTTGCCCCCAACAAATTATAATTCAAATCGTTTACATCTGCTCCAAATATGGAATAGAAAAAATAAGCAAATGCAAAGCCAATAACGCTTAATGAAAATGCAATTCGTGAAAACCAAACTAAACCAAAAGCAATAAGCATACCACCTAGCACAGAGGTTTGAAAGAACGTGCCTGCCAATGTTTTAAAGAAAGTAAGCGCCAGCGGAAATATGTTTACGTCATCTAAAGAATGGACAAATTGATAAAATGATGAGGATTGATTTCGCGCAACTTCGTTAATGGCATAAATATGGCTTTCATCTAAATGAATATTTGTAAAATTTGATGATGCCAACGAAACCAGCCAATAAGCAATAATAAACGGAAAAGACAAAAATGGCAGGCTATAAATGGCCAATAAACCCTTTAGCCAAACGGTTATTAAAAGTAAAAGTAATATAGCTGAAATGAATAAAACAACAAAGGTGGAGTTAAATGAAAACTCATATCCCAAAGCCATACCTAAAAACAAGGCATTAAACCCAAATAAACCTTTGTGTATTTCATCTCTATTAAAACCTATTAAGTAGGCTAACACATTTATAAAAACAATAGCTGCAAAGCCACATAAACCTACAAATGGG
>CAIXZI010000602.1 GCA_903923915.1 uncultured Bacteroidota bacterium | reverse complement strand
GCCTACCCATATCCTTCGACAAGCTCAGGATGACTAACACTCTTTTGACATAAAATGCTATTTTCCGAAAGGTCTATTAAACAACCTACTTATAAGCTTTCTTTTCGGTGTATTTTTTCAATAACTTACCCGATTGCTGTTGAATTTGCTTGCGCATAAAGGCTGTCCAGCCCAATAAATACCCCTTAATACCAAGTGCTTGCTTGGTCCATTTATAAATATCGAAATTATCAGTATGTTTTACAATTTTCCCATCAGCAAATTCAAACTTAGCAGAAATTACATTAACTACCTTTCTGTTAGTCTGACTAAAAACATACTCTGCCTTCCAGTTTGCGCTTCCTGTTTTTTCGTTTGCTATAACATTACTGAATGTAATATGTATGTTGCCTTTATTTCTACCAATAAGCATACGCCACATGTTTTTGGCATCTTCGCCTTGTAAATTGCCAAATGCAGGGTCTTGAAACTGAATATCGTTATGGTAACAAGCCACCATTGCTTCTGCATCTCCTTTTGCAAAAGCCTCATAAAAATTGGTAATAAGTTGGGCGTTATTCATCTAATAAAACGTTTTTCGGGCAGTTGCCATACGTTTCAGCAATATACTTGGGCGATAACGATCATCACCATAATCGGCATGTAATGCCTTTAATTGCTGATAAATGGTTTCTATACCTATTTCATCTGCCCATTTTAATAAGCCCTTAGGATAATTTACACCTTTGGTCATGGCCAAATCAATATCTTCTCTACTTCCTATCTGCATGTAAAGCGCATCAGCGGCTTCGTTTATAAGCATAGAAACTATGCGAGTAAAAATTTCTTTACCCAATGCTTCATCTTTTTTTGGCTGAGGCGATTCTGTTAGAGCATAATCATAAAAGCCTTTATTTGATTTTCTACCATAAAAACCGGCTTCTACCAGGCGTTTCTGACAAAGATTAGGTCGGTAACGAGCATCAAAGTAAAATTGTTTCCAAACGGTTTCGGTAACGGTATAATTTACATCATGGCCAATTAAGTCAGTTAGTTCAAATGGCCCCATTTTAAAGCCACCAATTTCTTTCATGGCCCAATCAATGGTTGGTATATCGGCAATACCTTCTTCGTAAATTTTCATGGCCTCGCCGTAAAACGGACGGGCAATTCTATTTACAATAAAGCCGGGAGTATCCTTACAAAGCACAGGCAATTTGCCCCAGCTTTCAATTAATTTTTTAGCAGATTGTGTAATGGTGTTATCTGTTGCGATGCCCGGAATAATCTCTACCAAAGGCATTAAAGGAGCAGGATTAAAAAAATGAATACCCAACACCTGTGCGGGATTTGCACAAGCCGCCGCAATAGAAGTAACCGATAAAGAAGATGTATTAGTTGCCAACACGCATTTGCTATCAGTAATTTTTTCTAACTGTGAGAATACCTGCTTTTTAATATCAAGATTTTCTACAATAGCTTCAATTATGAGGTTGCAGGATTTTAACCCGTCGATACTTTCTGTAAACGAAATTAGTTTAGTAACCTCATCACTTTTTTGTTGCGTAATTTTTTGTTTCTCAACTAATTTAGAAAGTGTACTTGCTAAATTTTGCTTGGCTTTTTGTAAAGATGGTGCATTGTTATCATACAGATTTACTGCATGACCAGCCATAGCAGCTACTTGCGCAATACCACTACCCATAGCACCAGAGCCTACAATACCAATTATAGCCGCAGATTTCACAGATTTACACAGATTAGGGAATTAATAGTAATTTCTAAATTAAGGATGACCATAAATATTTTAATTAGTTAGTTAATACTATTCGTTTATATTTTAAAGAAGTTTCGCCAAAATTTATCAATAACCCGATTGATGAATTAGATACAGCAAGATAATTGATTACTTGTTTAAAATGACTTTCAATAACTCCTTGTTGTGCTTTTATTTCAAGTATTACTTTGTTTTCTACTATAAAATCAGCAAAATAATAATGAGAAAGTACAGTATCCTTATATTTAATATTATATTTTTTTTCACGTTCAAAAAAGATTGCTCTTTTTTTAAATTCATATTCAATCGCATCTTTATAAACCACTTCAGCAAAACCTCTGCCTAATTCGTTATAAACATCAAAGCAAGCACCAATTATTTTGTAAGTAATATCATTGGCAGAATCGGAAAAATATTTTTGCTCAGGCTCTTTAACTTCCGTCCAGCTTTCGTTTATGATATACTCATTACTCATTCAATTTTTTTAAAATCTGTGCTAATCTGCGAAATCTGTGGCTTATACAGTCATAATTTCTTTCTCTTTATACTCTAAATGCTTATCGCATTTGCTTACATAACTATCTGTTAGCACTTGTATTTTTGCTTCGGCATCTTTTGCTTCATCTTCAGGCAATGGAGTTTTAGCGCCTTTTAATTTTTTAATTTCTTCCATCGCATCTTTACGCGCACCTCTAATACCAACTTTAGCATCTTCAGCTTCTTGTTTAGCTTTTTTCACTAAATCTCTGCGACGCTCTTCAGTAAGTGGTGGTATAGAAATACGAATTAAAATACCGTCGTTTTGTGGGTTTAACCCAAGGTTAGCAGCTTGTATAGCTTTCTCTATTGGCGCCAACATTGTTTTTTCCCAAGGCTGAATTACCAATGTTCGAGCATCTTGTGTATTTATATTTGCCGTTTGGTTAATGGGCATTCTTGTACCGTGGTAATCAACCGACACATTATCTAATATGGCTGGATTGGCTTTGCCTGCACGGATTTTAGTAAGTTCCATTTCTAAGTGATTAATGCTTTTTTCCATTAAGGCTTCTGCATTATCATAAACTGTTTTTACTTCTGGTGTCATAGTCTAAAAATTAGTTAGGCAAAAATAATGTTTTTTAGTTAGTATTAGGATAAGATTAAGAATGAGGTTGAGGCTTAAATTAAGATAGGTTATTTCATAGCAAACTTAATCTGCTTAAGCAATTCTCTGGCATCACCTTCATTTAGTTGTATGCCCAAGCGATAGATTTTTGCGCCGTACATAAAAGAAATACTCTCACCGCCCATTACCCAAAAAGATTCGTTCATAAACTGAAAAAAATCGCCTTTGTTTTTTTCGATCAATTGTAAATCTTTCATTAGCTCAATTTCAAATTCTAACTTTTTACCGCGCCCAGCTGTATCTCGCCAATAATTAAATTTGCTGTCTTTTATCCAGATTTTTTCTTTGCCAAATTTTTTAAACAGAAAAGACTTGCCAATCTTAAATTCAAAATAAGCCCAAAAGCCAAGCCACACCAGCACCATAATTTTTGCATTGACATTAGTAAGGGTAAAATAATTTGCCATGATGATAACACCACTCACCGTCCATAAAAAAAGCCAGGCAAAAAGTAAATATAATTTCCAGTTGGTAGCGGTTGGTATGATAACAAAGCTGCTAACTCCATCAGCTTTTAGTGTACTGATTCTTTTACCAATTACTTGTATGTTGTTATTCTGACTCACTCTATTCTTCTAATGCTTTGTGCTGACTGTATTTACGCCATTTATCCACCAAATTTTTCATATCCTCTGGCAAATCGCTTTCAAATTTCATTATTTTTTTGGTAGCCGGATGTTCTATTTCTAAATATTTTGCATGCAACGCCTGTCGCGGACAAAGAGCAAAACAATTTTCGACAAATTTTTTATAGGTAGCCGTTTTTACACCCTTTAAAACCTGATCTCCACCATAATCAACATCATTAAACAAACGATGTCCAATATGTTTCATATGCACACGTATTTGGTGCGTTCGTCCGGTTTCAAGCGTACATTCAACTAAAGTAACATAACCAAAACGCTCTAATACTTTATAATGTGTAACGGCGTGTTTACCTTGTGTTTCATCCGGAAAGACATCCATAATTTTTCTATTACGAATATTTCTGCCCACGTTACCAGTAATGGTTCCTTCGTTATTTAATACATTTCCCCAAACAAGTGCGTGGTATTTTCTAACCAAATCATGATCGAAAAACTTTTTAGCTAAAAGCGTTAAAGCAATTTCATTTTTAGCCACAATTAAAATACCCGATGTGTTTTTATCTATGCGATGCACCAAACCCGGACGGGGCGCATAAATATCTGTACCTACTTTACTTTGTGCAGCAGGTAAATTTTCGAAATGATATAACAGAGCGTTTACCAAAGTGCCATTCTCATGCCCAAAGGCAGGATGTACCACCATACCGGGTTCTTTATTTACAATCATAATATCTGCATCTTCATACATAATATTAAGTGGTATGTTTTGCGGAATTAACTCAAAGTTTTTTGGCGGATGCGGAAGTAAAATAGTTATTACATCAAATGGTTTGATTTTATAACTTGATTTTACTGCCTTGCCATTTACCATAATGTTGCCGGCATCTGCAGCAGCTTGTATTTTAGTACGCGATGCGTGTGCCAGTTTGTGCAACAAATATTTATCAATACGTAAAAGTGCCTGACCTTTATCGGCTTCAATGCGGTGGTGTTCAAAAAGTTCTTGTTCTTCTTCCAGTAAATTTTTCTCTTCTATCATTTAGCAATTATCAGTTTTTGGGTATCGGCAAAACCTTTATCGGTAAAGGCTTTTATAAGATATACACCGCTTTGCAAAGATAACGTATTTATTTTTTGGATAGAGTTTGCTGTTTGTTGCAATACTATATTACCCAATAAATCAGTTACTACTACTTTAGAAATGGTAT
>CAIXZI010000601.1 GCA_903923915.1 uncultured Bacteroidota bacterium | reverse complement strand
TGGTAGTTGGACTAACCGTAAAGCTTGTACCCGTTATGTTACCAGGGTTTAGCGTATAATTAGTTGCGCCACCTGGTGTTATTACCACCGATGAGCCATTACAAATTACACTATTACTTCCCAATGGAGTTATATTAATAGTTGGCGTTGCATTTACCATAATACTTGCCAAGCCTTGATTTGCAGCAGCATTTGCACAACCTGTTGCACCACTACTTCCATCTATTGTATAAGTATTTGTACCAATTGTAGTTGGACTAACCGTAAAACTTGTACCCGTTAAATTACCCGGGTTTAACGTATAAGTAGTAGCGCCACTTGGTGTTATTACTACAGATGAACCATTACAAATTACACTATTACTACCTAATGGAGCTATACTTATTGTTGGGGTAGGATTTACAGTAATGCTTACCAAACCTTGATTTGCTGCAAGATTGCTACAACCTGTTACACCACTACTTCCATTTATAGTATATGTATTTGTACCAATGGTAGTTGGACTAACCGTAAAGCTTGTACCCGTTATGTTACCAGGGTTTAGCGTATAAGTAGTTGCGCCACTTGGTGTTATTACCACCGATGAGCCATTACAAATTACACTATTACTACCTAATGGAGTTATATTAATAGTTGGCGTTGGTATAATAGTTATCGTTATAGGCCTGCTTGTGCCAATACATCCGTTAGAAGTAGCTGCTACATATATTGTTGTTGGCGTTCCTACAGGAATACCTAATGGAGTATATGTATTTGTATTTGGAGCTATAACATTTGTAAGGCCTGCATCACTATACCAATTTATAGTTGGAGTTAAAGTTCCGCTACTTACCGTAACCGTTAATGTTTGTATAACATCTCCTTGGCAATAAGTTGTGTCATTTCCTGCAGCAGTTAATGCCGGTTGAGGAGGAGCTCCTGCATTAGTAATAGATACAGAGCAATAACTGCTTGCACAAGAATTTCCATCGATAACATTTAAACAATAAGCACCTGCTGCTGCATTTGATAAACTTGCTGTACCGCCAGTTCCGGCAGATATAACAACACCTGTAGGAAGTGCTGTTCCGCTTGTCCAGGTATAAGTAATGGCTGGTGCGCCTGTAATTGTTACATTGTTAATAGATCCTGTTGCAACAGTACAGCTTGATTGTGTTGTAATAACACCTGTAGCATCAATAACAGGTAAGCTATTTAATGTTAAAGTTCCGTTGGCAGATGTTGAAGCCGAGCAATTGGTTGAGTTATCTGTTACAGTAACCGAATAGGTATCGGTTGAATTAACAGTTAATGTATTTGTAACAGATAATGTATTAGAAGTTGCTCCTGCAATACTTCCTGAACTATTACCCCACTGATAGCTATAGGAGCCAATTGGTGTTACCGAAAGTGTAATAGAGCTTCCTTGACAAATTTGTGAAGTTGAACTGCTTATTGCCGGATTTGGCAACGGATTTACCGTAATGCTGGTAGTACCCGCAACACCCGTACAACCCGATGCTGTAGCTGTTACACCAATAGTATAAGGGTTTGGCGAGGCAGGCATATTGGTTACTGTATAAGTATTTCCTATGCCTGTATTACCGTTTGCTTCTGTCCAGTTATAGGTTGTTCCAACAACGGCAGGTGCAGTTAATGTTACCGTACCTCCTACGCAAGCAGCTGTAGCACTTGGTGTTACGGTTGGTGGTGCAGGCGCGCCTGCATTTGGTATGGTAAAGTTTTGAAAATAAATACATCCGGTTGCATTATCTTTTATCTGCAAAGGATAAGTTCCGGCTGCGTTTGTGTAGGATGAACTAACACCAAAAGTTACTCCTCCATCCCATGAATAAGCGTAGGTGCTTCCACCAGTTCCTGTAGCACCAATAATAGTTCCGTCGCTTAAACCACAACCTGCAGGGCTAATTACCTGACCCGTTTCGCCCGGTATTGGATTAATTGTAACCGTATAAGTTAACTGTGTACTACTTGTTGACGCACAACCAGAACCTGTTGCTGTTGCATTAGCTGTAATTATGCCTATTGTTTGTGCGGTTACTGTTGGTGCCGAATAGGTGGCAATGTTTCCATTTCCGGAAGCAGCAAGACCAATAGCCGTATTGTCATTTGTCCAACTAACCGAACCAGCAGGGCTTACACCAAAGGTAATACCTGTAACACTTGTATTGGCAAGGCCTCCACCGCAAACCACTTGAGAGTTTCCACCACCACCCGATACAGTTACCGTAGGTGTTTGGTTTACAGTTATGCTTACTGTATTTTTATTTACACAATTATTTGCATCCGTTCCTGTAACTGTATAAGAAGTTGGTGATGCAGTATTTGTTGGTGTTGCTGTAACAACAGAACCTGTTGAAGCACTTAGTGTTCCTGCCGGATTCCATGTATAAGTATTAGCGCCACTTGCTGTTAGTGTAGTATTGCCTCCACCCGAACAAATAGCGGTAGAAGTAGGCACAACACTTATAGTTGGTAATGGATTTACCGTTAAAGTTACCGTAGCAGCCGAACTAGTACATCCACCAGAAGAGCCATTAACATTATAAACCGTAGTTGTTGTTGATGTTGGTGTTACTACCGGATTAGCACTGGTAGAGCCTGTCATGCCAGTTGTTGGAGTCCATGTATAGGTGCTGGCGCCGCTTGCTGTAAACGTAACTGGTACATTTAAACAAGTTGTATAAGTAGCTTGAGATAAACTTACTGTAGGTGTTGTAGTTATTGTAATAGTAGTTGTTTTACTAGCACCCTGACAGCCTGTAACCGTATTTGTGCCTACAACTGTATAGGTTGCCGGCGTACTTGTTGGTGATGCCGTAACGCTCGAACCCGAAGTAGCGCTTAACCCACCGCCTACCGAAGACGTCCAGGTATAGGTATTTGCCCCACTGGCCGTAAGTGTAGCACTGGCCGATGTACAAACCGAACTACTACTGGCTGTTAATGTTAGTGTTGGCAAAGGATTTACATTTATAGTTAATGTCTTGCTGTTTTTACAACCATTGGCATCTGTGGCATTTACGGTATAAGTAGCATTTGCTGTAGTTGTAGGCGTTCCACTTACGTTAGAACCCGATGCACCTGATAAACCTCCATTAGCTGAAGATGTCCAGGTATATGTGCTGGCGCCCGATGCGGTAAATGAACTTGAACTTCCTAAACAAACACTAGGGCTTGGGGAGGCTGAAATATTTATAGTTGGTAAAGGATTTACACTTACAGTTCCTATAGCAGAGTTGGTACACGCTGTGGTTGTATTTGTTCCTACAACCGTATAGCTGGTTGGAGAAGCCGTATTAGTAGGACTCACACTAAGTGTGGTGGTGGTTGCGCTACCTGGAGACCACGTATAAGTATTTGCACCTCCTGCTGTTAAAGTAACCGCAGATCCTGTACATATAGCTGTAGTGCTTGGTGTAATAGTAACCGTAGGTTTAGCCGGAACGGTAAAAATAAACGTACCTGTTGCTTGCGCACAAGAAGCCGGTCCATTAAAATGATAAGTAAGCGTATAAGTACCGGCTGCCATATAATTTGGAAATATAAAAGCATCTCCCCAATTAGAATCTATTAAGCCAGATACACCCGAAGCAGGTGAAATAGAATAACTTTCAGAGCCAAGTGCAGTATTAGCTGCCACATTTAAGGTAAAACAAGCTGTTGTACCTGCTGCCCCACTCCACGCTTGTGGCCCGGCTACTACGGTTTGATCCCAACAGTTTTTTAAAGTAACGGTTGTTGTGCCTAATGCACCAGCAGCAACTACTTTACAAAAAACAGCACTATGAATTTGAGATGGATCAACATCTAATAAATATTCCTGAAAATCACTGCCGTTAGTTCCTGTACCACCACTAACTGTTTGGGCACAGGTTGGACAAAAAGACCAATAAGGATTACCTGCTTCATTAACAGTTACTCCACCCTTAGTATCTAAGTTGGTTTTAAAAGGGTTATAATCAATCATTAAACAGGGAGTCAAAAGATCAGTTGCAGGATCAGAAAGAGTTGCAGGCATACTTGGTTTAACAACATAATAATCTGCCGCACAACTCATGGTAAATCCGCTGGAATTATAAGTAGCTGTACCATTAGCCGCATTAGCAGAATCTTGCACTAAAAGTGTTATGCCATTATGCGTTGCGCCACCCGGGCAAGTAATAGAGCAATCGGTTGGGTTATTAGTACCTGCCGCCGTAATATTAACATAGCCCGCTGTGCCAGGGGCAGCTGTTACGCCACTATAATTTGTGATTAAAATAATATAATACTGACCAGCCGCAGTTGCCGGAATAGTTACTGTTTCAACACCCGCCGCACTAAAGCTACACGATACCGTATTAGTAAGGTTACTACACGCATTTGGAAATGAAATTACAGAAAAAGGCCCCCAAACACAATAATCAACATCAATATTGGTAGCTCCAGCCGTAGTGCCCTGACTAACCGTGTAAGTAAGCGTTCCGCTTGCCGTTGTTTTAATGTAAAACCAAGATGGATCTGGCTCAGCACCCAAGCAACCATAGTTTGGCCCTGCCGTAGCTGTACTTCCATTATGAATGTTTGGAAAATTAAAAGATGCGCCCGGTGCTAAACAAAAAGGGGTTGCCTGTGCACAAGTATTTCCTTGAGAAAACATACTAGATGTAACAACTAAAGAGAAAGCACTAAACAATAAGCAGATAATTATTCTTTTCATATACTGATTTTAAAATTGTTATTTAATTGAAAAAATTACTGAATGTTAAGTTTTTGCTTAACCCACTCTTTTACAATACTACCATGAGTTCTGTAATAATTATCCACCACATCGTTATATCCCGAAACACCATATTCTTTTTGGTATGTAGGAAAATCTTTAGGTAATTCACTTACCGTTAAACGGCTTAAAAACTCATCTCTACGCCCCATATAAATATCGTTTGCATCAATAGAAGCAGGTGTTCCAGATTGTATTTGCTTTTTTATAGGCTGTTTAGGATGGATGGCTTTGTATTGTGTTACAGCCTTCTCCATTCTTTCATTTGATTTTTTTTGTTCAGCGGTTTGTGCCTGCACATTAGCAAATCCAAAATAAAAACCTACAACTAAAAATAATTTTAACAATTTCATAAAAATCTATTTGTACACAAATATATATAATTATTGATATATCCAAAAGAAAATTACACAAAATACTAGGACAATTAACTCATTTTTGATTAGTGTGGATAAAAATATCTCCTAGGCCCTAAGTAATTTACCCTGTTTTTTGATAGATTTGCAGCCTTTTAGGATATTTTTAACAAAACAATGAGCGAAGAAAACAACGATATAAATTCCGAAAATCACCACGAATTAGACAGTGTTACCCACGTTTCGGGTATGTTTAAAAACTGGTTTATAGATTATGCCTCTTATGTAATTTTAGAACGCGCTGTACCTGCGCTGGAAGATGGTTTAAAACCCGTACAACGCCGTATCTTACACAGTATGTGGGAGTTAGAAGATGGCCGCTACAACAAAGTTGCCAACCTAATTGGTAACACCATGAAATACCACCCACACGGAGATGCCAGTATTGGCGATGCGCTGGTGGCTATTGGACAAAAAGATTTACTGATTGATATGCAGGGTAACTGGGGTAATATCCTTACCGGCGATAGCGCCGCCGCCCCTCGTTACATCGAAGCACGACTATCGAAATTTGCACTTGACGTTCTTTATAATCCAAAATCTACTAACTGGCAACTAAGTTACGATGGCAGAAATAAAGAGCCCATCACGCTTCCGGTAAAGTTTCCTTTGCTGTTGGCACATGGTGTAGAAGGTATTGCGGTTGGTTTGGCTTGCAAAATGTTGCCTCACAACTTTAATGAATTAATTGATGCATCTATACAAGTTTTACGTGGCAGAAAAGCGGTTATCTATCCCGATTTTATTACGGGAGGTATTGCAGATTGTAGCGATTACAACGACGGACTTCGTGGCGGAAAAATTAAAATACGTGCGCGCATAAAAGAATATAACTCTAAAACGCTTGTCATTACTGAGATCCCTTTTGGAACAACAACTGGCTCGTTAATCGATTCTATTCTTTCGGCAAACGATAAAGGAAAAATCAAGGTCAAAAAAGTTGAAGATAATACAGCCGAAAACGTAGAGATTTTAATTCATTTACAGCCGGGTATTTCTCCCGATAAAACTATTGATGCACTTTACGCTTTCACCAATTGTGAAATGAGTATTTCGCCAAATTCTTGCGTTATTGAAAACGATAAACCAAGATTTTTAGGTGCCAGTGAAATGCTACGTTTATCAACACTTCAAACACTTGAACAACTACGCTTAGAGCTTGAATTAGAGAAAAAAGAGCTTGAAGAAAAATGGCATTTTGCTTCTTTAGAAAAGATTTTCATCAAAGAAGAAATGTACATCGATTTTAAAAAGTACGCCGATAAAGAAAATTTATTCAAATATTTATATACTGCATTTGCTCCTCACAAAAAGAAATTAATCAGAGAAATTAGCGATGAAGATTTAAATCGTCTTACGCAAATTCCAATGATTCGTATCACGCGTTTCGACAGCATAAAAGCTGAAGATCACATGAAAGATTTGGACGATAAAATTGCGACTGTAAAAAATCACTTAGCTAACCTTACTGATTACGCAGTTGAATATTTTAAAACATTAAAGAAAAAATACGGCGAAGGAAAAGAACGCAAAACAGAAATTAAACAGCTTGAAACAATTGTGGCTACACAAGTTGTTATGGCTAACGAAAAGCTTTATGTAAATAAGGCTGAAGGCTTTGTGGGCACGAGTTTGAAGAAAGATGAATTTGTTTGCGATTGCTCTGACATTGATGATATTATTGCCTTTACAAAAGAAGGTAAAATGAAAATATTTAAGGTGCAGGACAAGGTATTTGTTGGTAAAGATATTGTGTATGTGGCCGTGTTTAAAAAGAACGACGAGCGCACTACATACAATATGATTTATACCGACGGGCCAAAAGGAATTACCTTTATAAAACGCTTTAACGTTACAGGTGTAACTCGTGATAAAGAATACGATTTAACCAAAGGGACAGCCAATTCAAACGTGCATTGGTTTACCATAAATCCTAATGGCGAAGCAGAAAAAGTTACTGTTAATCTAAAACCGGTAACAGGTGTACGTAAATTAGAAATTGATATTGATTTTGCTGAAATACCTGTTAAAGGAAGATCATCGGTTGGGAATATTGTTACAAAATATGCGCTTAAAAAAGTTGTTTTTAAATCAAAAGGTGTATCAACTTTAGGCGCCGAAGATTATTGGTTTGATGATACTACACACCGTTTAAACAAAGAAGATCGTGGTACTTACCTTGGCAAATTTGCCGGCGAGGACAAAATATTAACTATCACTTCAAAAGGACAATATAAATTGTATAATTATGATTTGCTGAATCACTTTGATGAAGATATTGTAATGATTGAAAAATTCCTTCCTAAACAAGTAATTACCCTTATTTATTTTGACGGAGAAAGTAAATCTTACATAGCAAAACGTTTTTTACCTGAAAATATTTCTACTAAAACCGCCATTATTACCGAGCATGAAAACTCTTTGGTAGAGCTGGTTACAAGCAATCCATTGGCAGTTATTGATGTTGTTTTTGCTAAAGAAAAAGACAGACAGCCAAAACCCGAAACCATTAATTTGGCTGAGTTTGCGCCCATGGTTAACATGAAAGCCAAAGGCAAAAAATTAACTCCATTTAAAGTAAAAGAAATTAATTTACGCGAAGCCGAAGAGGTTGAGTTGGACGAAGAATCTGAAACACCGGGTGCCGATAATGGCTTATCACCAATGGAATTGCACCGCCGCGCTATGGAAAAAATAAGTCGTAAAGCGGCGCAAGATTTTATGAAAGGCGAAGATGGCCAGGGGTAAATTACCTTTTGATTAAAAAAAGTATAGCCTGCTTCATAAAAACGATTATTTTTGACAAATCAACTTTTGAGTATCAAACTAAGAATTAAATAAATTTATATAAAATGAACATCCACGAATATCAAGGTAAAAGTATTTTAAAAAGTTTTGGCGTTGTTGTGCAAGAAGGTATTGTTGCCGAAACACCCGAACAAGCTGTTGCAGCTGCTAAAGAAGTAATGAGCACTTACAAATGCGATGGCGTTGTAATTAAAGCGCAAATTCATGCAGGTGGTCGTGGTAAAGGGGGCGGAGTTAAATTTGCTCCAAACTTAGATAAAGTAAAAGAAGTTGCTACCAACATTATTGGTATGCAATTAATTACGCCACAAACAAGTGCAGAAGGTAAAAAAGTAACTAAAATTTTGGTGGCTCAGGATGTATATTATCCGGGTGCAACACCAACTAAAGAATTTTATATCAGTATTTTATTAAACCGTGCTAATGGTCGCAATATTATTATGTACAGCACCGAAGGCGGTATGGATATTGAGCATGTAGCAGAAACTACACCGCATTTAATTTGGAAAGAAGAAATAGATCCTAAAGTTGGTTTACGCGATTTTCAGTGCCGTAAAGTAGCTTTTAACTTAGGTTTAAGCGGCAATGCCTTTAAAGAAATGACCAAATTTGTGGCTAATCTTTACAAAGCTTACGACAGCATTGATGCTTCTTTATTTGAAATTAATCCTGTACTAAAAACATCTGATGATAAAATTATTGCTGTAGATGCTAAAGTAACTATGGATGATAACGCACTTTACCGTCATAAAGATATTGAAGCAATGCGCGATGAATTAGAAGAAAACCCTATTGATGTTGAAGCTCGCAAAGCAGAACTTAACTATGTTAAACTTGACGGTAACGTAGGTTGCATGGTTAATGGTGCAGGTTTGGCAATGGCTACTATGGATATCATTAAATTATCGGGTGGAGAACCTGCTAACTTCTTAGATGTGGGTGGTACAGCTAACGCAGAACGTGTTGAAAAAGCTTTTCGTATTATTTTAAAAGACAAAAACGTAAAAGCTATTTTGGTAAATATATTTGGTGGTATTGTTCGTTGCGACCGTGTGGCGCAAGGCGTTGTAGATGCTTACAAAAACATGGGTAGCATTCCGGTTCCTATTATTGTTCGTTTACAGGGTACTAATGCTGTAGAGGCAAAAAAATTAATCGAAGACTCTGGCTTAAAAGTATTCTCAGCAATTCAATTACAAGAAGCTGCTGATTTAGTTAAACAAGTAATAAATAATTAATTAGATTTGCTTAATATTTTATATTTGAATATGAAAAAAATATTTATCACAACACTTTCAATTGCAGCTATAAGCGGTTTAAGTATGCTAACTTCTTGCGGAGGTGGCACTAAGCCAGATGCAGATAATATGGCTGCAGATAGCACCAAAGTTGATACAGCTACTGTTAAACAAAGCAATACGTCAAGTACCGAGATGACGTATCAAATACCATCTCCAAAAGAAATGTTTGTTTTTATTAAGCAGGTAGCGGGTAAAAATAACAAACGTGTAGATGTTTTAAACAGTCCGGATAACGCAAAAAATTATACCGATGCAAAATCTCAGGCATTAAATTTTGGTATTTATAGCTGCGATTTAACCTATTGTTCAATTTTTGAAATTGGTACCGATGTACTTAAATATTTCAAAACCGTAAAACAATTAGGGGATGCTATTGGCGTATCAAGTTCTATCAATCCAAGCATGCTTAAAAGCTTAGAAAAAAACATGGGCAATCCAGATTCGTTAGTTGAAATAGCTGATAATCTGTATTTCTCTTCTTTCGAAACTATGCAAAACTCGCAACAAGGCAGCACATTGGCTTTATCAGTTGCAGGTGGTTATATTGAAGGATTAAGCATTGCATGCGGGTTAGTAAAATACGACAAAAAAAATCCGGCAGTAGAACGTATTGCGGATGAAAAATATACACTTGACAACATTATTGATTTCATGAAAAAATATGAAAGCGATGCCGGTGTAAAAGAAACCATTGCAAAATTAGAAGATTTAAAAAACACATTTAACCAGGTAACCGAAAAACAAGAAGGTACAGTTGCCGTTAAAGAAGAAAAAGGCACTAAAGTTTTAGGTGGTGGTAGCGAATTGCAGATGACTGAAGCTCAGTATAAAGCATTGTCGGATAAAGTAGCTTCTATCAGAAATTCATTTACAGGAAAATAATTAATTTAGAATAGTCACGATATGAAAAGAATATTTTTTGCATTAGTAATTTGCATAGGTTTATCAAGCAACCAAGTTATTGCCCAAGCAAGTGTTTGTGGAAATTTTCACAGACAAGCCTGCTATATGGAAGGCACTAAAAAAGATAAACGCGCCTTTATGTACAATGCGCAATCTAAAAGCGGATTATTTGCACAAGGTTCTGTATCTAAAATGCGTTGTGTAGTTTACAAAGGCAATGATTATCGCATTAGCGTTTGCTGCGAAACTATTTTAGGCGATAAAGTAAATTTTAAAATTTACGATGCACGCACCAACGAGTTGCTTTTTGACAACACAAAAAATGATAATACGCAGCAATTTGAGTTTCAGGCTGCTACAACACGTCAGTTAATTATTGAAGCTACGGTACCTACCGGAGAAGTAAAAGAAGAAAAAGGTAAAGCAGAAAATGCTGCCTGCGTTGGCCTTTTAATAGAAAACAAAGTTTCTGATAGAGTTGGTTTCTCTCAATACTAAAATTAAAATCAATCTATTATTTAAAGGCTTACTTAATCAGTAAGCCTTTTTTGTTTGCAATTAATAGCAAAACATTTAGTACACATTTTTAATGAGGCAACTTATTTTGCAGGTAACCATACACCCAAGTACCTAAAACAGCAAATAAAAATGTAATCACAACAACGGAAAAGCCATAGCCCATTTGTGCAAATAATGGGCCCGGACAAGCACCCGTTAAAGCCCAACCAAAGCCAAATAATAAGCCCCCATAAATTTGTCCTTTGCTAAATTTTTTTGGTTCAATTTTTATTTCCTCTCCAGTAATGGTTTTAAGTTTTAATTTCTTTATAATAAAAACCGAAATAATGCCAACCACAACAGCCGTACCAATTACGCCATACATGTGAAAAGAATCAAACCGAAACATTTCTTGTATTCTAAACCAGCTGATTATTTCTGCTTTTACAAAGGTTATTCCAAAGAAAATGCCTACTACTAAAAATTTGATGTTTTTAGAAAAAACATTTTCAGAAGAATAAATTACGCTCTCTGTATTTTCTTTAAACTCATCTAAATTTTCTGTTGTATTATTATTTTTTTGTGTCATGCTATAATTTTAAAATAAACGGTAAAACAAACCAAGTAACTACAATGCCACCAACCATAAATGAAATGGTTGCTACAAGCGATGGCCATTGCAAATTAGATAAGCCCATAATAGCATGGCCGCTGGTGCAGCCGCCGGCATAACGCGTACCAAAACCAACTAAGAAACCTCCTACACAAATAAAAATAAAACCGCGAAGTGTAAACAGGCTTTGCCAGCTAAATATATCGACAGGCAATAGGTTTGAAATATCTTTTACATTGTTTTGTTGAAGTACAGCTTTTGTTTTTTCTGCAATGATAATTAGGTTAGGATCTTTTAGAAACAGATTAGCAATAACACCTCCGAAAAAAATTCCTGTTACAAAAAACAAATTCCAAATTTCCTTTTTCCAATTGTATTTAAAATAGCTAAAATTTCGAGGCAAACACGCAGCACATATATGCCTTAATGAGGATGAAATACCAAATGGTTTGTTTCCTAATAATAAAAGTATGGGTACGGTTAAGCCTATAAAAACTCCCGCTACATACCAAGACCAAGGTTGTTTAATTAATTCTAACATATTTATATAAAAACTATAGATTTAGTAGATATTTAATTCAAAAAAATTATTTTTTCTTCTTTTTCGAGTTTACCAGTCGTTTTTCTTTTTTGATAATATCTGCAATGCTGGTGTTGGAAAGAACACCCAAACTAACAACCCTAACTTCTGTCATAACTTTTCTGATGCCACAAGTAACTTCATCTTCGCAATCATGGCACTTTTCATAAAAATTTAAACTGGCACAAGGTATAAGCGCAATGGGACCATCTGTTAAACGAATAATATCCGTTAAAACAATCTTATCAGCTGATTTCAATAAATAATATCCGCCATTAACACCTAATTTGCTGCCCAAAATTCCATGTTTACGTAAATCAAGTAATATGGCT
>CAIXZI010000600.1 GCA_903923915.1 uncultured Bacteroidota bacterium | reverse complement strand
CTAACAATTACTGTTTTTTGGTTAGTTACCTGAGCTGCAATTAAAATACCATCTGCATCAGCAATAGCAGGAAAGTAAGGTGTTATATAAGCTAAATCTGAATAAGTACCATTATTTTGTGCTTTGTCAGGAAAAGCTACCGTATCTTTTTTACATCCGGTAAATAGCGTTACGGATAGTGTTGCTAATACTGAGGCTGTGTAAAATATTTTCTTCATAATAGGATAAATAAGATTTTTTAACTTTTTACTTTAAGGTACAATTTTAATCAAAAATTAATTAGCAGCCAATAAACGGTTAAATAATTTTTTAAACGGTCGATTTTAACAAAAATACGGTCGTTAGTCTTCTTCAATATAGTCCAAATCCTTCCCAAACGTTTCTTCTAAGTGATAGAGCGCAAAGTAGGCAATAGCAATAATAATAACACCCGTTACAATAGTTGCTTTTAAGCCTTCTTTTCCAAAAAACACCGTCATTAATGTTAATAAATAAGATATTAAAATGGTAGATCCTCTAACAAAATTGGGTGCGGTAGTAGTTGCTGTAGAACGAATATTGGTTCCAAAAAGCTCGGATGCTGTGCTGATAAACACCGCCCAATACCCGGTTGCAAAGCCAATAAATAAGATACATCCATAAAATATGGTTACCGATTTTCCTCCAATAAGAAAATACAAGATAATAGCTAAAACGGTTAGGGTTAGAAAGATAAATAAGGTTTTTTTGCGACTTCTTAACCATTGCGATATTGCCCCACAAACCAAATCGCCAACAGTGATGCCTGTATAAGCAAACATAATGGCTTTGCCACCTGTAATAAGTTTAGCATTGGCAGGGTCTCCGCTTAATTTGGCAAATAATTCTGGCGAAAAAATAACCAATGTGCCCATTACATACCAAACAGGTACAGTTACAAAAATGATACAGAGATATTTTAGTAAGCGTTTTCTGTTTCCAAAAAGCTGAAAAAAATTGCCTTTACTAATGGTTTCTTGCTTAATATTATTAAACATACCCGATTCTAAAACACCAATTCGAAGTATTAACAAGGCTAAACCCATAGCACCTCCAAAGAAAAATGAGTGTCGCCAACTGCTAAATACATCGCTCATAAAACCTGCAACCACGGCACCAAAAACACCTACGGTAGCCACAATCATAGTGCCAATACCACGTTTTTCTTTACTCATGGTTTCGCTTACCAAAGTAATACCGGCACCTAATTCGCCAGCCAAGCCAAAGCCGGAAATGAAACGCAATGCTGCATATTGGTCGGTTGAGTTTACAAATCCGTTAGCAATATTTGCCAGCGAATACGTTAATATAGAGCCAAACAAAACGGAAAGACGCCCTTTTTTATCGCCTAAAATGCCCCAAAATATGCCTCCAATAAGCATACCGGCCATTTGCCAGTTTAATAATTGTTTACCGTAATAGGCAGTTAGCTCAGCCAATTTTTCAGGGTTTAAGCTTCCAAATTGTAAAGGAAGTATTTCGTGCAAGCTATGTGTGCGTTCTACGCCAAATAAAAGTAAGTCGTATATATCAACAAAATAGCCAAGTG
>CAIXZI010000599.1 GCA_903923915.1 uncultured Bacteroidota bacterium | reverse complement strand
GAAAAAGATTTTTTAGAAAAACTAATCGAAGGTTTTAAACAAAACAAAACAAAAAAACACATTGGATTTTTAGTTATAGCAGAACTAACTAAATGTTACAAGCTTGTGGCAAACACGTCAAATTCTAACACTATAAAACATATTTGTTTTATAAGCTCTATACTGGATAACAGTTTAGAGCGAAGCATTCCGCCACCCAAGGTTTAGGTTTATCAGGCTTCTTTAGAAAATAATATTTTATGTTACAGTGAGGTAAGTCATCCTGAGCTTGTCGAAGGATGTGGGCGGCGCAATATTTTTCCAGCCTAGAGTCTTCGACAAGCTCAGTCTTACATACACTGTTTTTAGAAGATGCCTATTCTTCATTCTTGCAATGTATTTATTAATCATTAAACCCATTTATGAAAAAATTAAAAAACTATTTAATTAGGCCTCTTCGAAAAATGCTATTTTATGTAGAAAAAGCGATAGTCATTCTGAGCATGTCGAAGGATATGGGCGGGCAACGCAAATGGTTCGACAAGCTCACCATGACAACGCACTATTATCCGAAAATGTTTATTATACTAACGTGCTTGTTTATAAGCACAAGTGCATTTTCTCAAAACAGTTTAACGGGTAAAATAACCAGCGCTAAAGATAGCAGCGCACTTGTAGGTGTTACCGTTTACATTCCCGATTTAAAATTGGGTGCAGCAACTGATGCTAATGGAAACTACACGATACAAAACATTCCAAAAGGTACATTTTTGGCTGTAGTAAGTTATGTTGGTTATGCTTCTCAAACAAAAGAAATTTCAGTAAACGAAACAGCTACTATTAATTTTGTTTTAGAAGAATCTGGTACTTCTATGAATGAAGTTATTGTTACAGGAGTTTCTTCGGCAACAGAGCAACGCAACAACCCAATTCCCGTAAGTATTGTAAATCAAAAAGATTTTTCACAAAATGCATCTACTAATATTATTGATGCCATTGCTATTGCACCTGGTGTTTCGCAAATGACATTAGGGCCAAATATTTCAAAACCATTTATACGTGGTTTAGGTTATAACCGTGTGGTTACGGTAAATGATGGTGTGCGCCAAGAAGGACAACAATGGTTTGATGAATTTGGGATTGAAGTTGATGAGTACAGTGTAAACAAAGTAGAGATTTTAAAAGGCCCTGCTAGTTTAAGTTATGGATCTGATGCCATGGCGGGTGTAATAAACATGTTGGCTGCACCACCTTTGCCAGAAGGCCAAGTTAAAGGAAACATTTTAGCCAATTACCAAAGTAATAATGGTTTAATAGGTAGTTCGGTAAATATTGCAGGTAACATTAAAGGCTTTATTTGGGATGTGCGTTACACCAATAAAATGGCACACGATTATCAAAATAAATATGATGGTTATGTAGTTAATTCGGCTTATACCGAAAATAATGCAAAAGCATTAATTGGTATTAATCGTAAATGGGGTTTCTCGCATCTTACCCTTTCATCTTACGATTTAAAAATGGGTATAATTGAAGGTGCACGCGATAGCGCAACAGGTAAACAGTTACAACATTTTCCGGTGCCGGGCCCTGGAGATAGTATGGGTATAGCACCATCAGATCAATTTAAAAAGTACAATAATTTTCCGGTTATTCATCAACACATTCGTCATTATAAAGCGGTGTTAGATAACAGTTTTATTGTTGGTAGCGGACGTATAAACCTTCGTTTGGGCTTTCAGCAAAATATGCGTCAAGAAGCGAATGATTTAACGCAGGGTGATGTTTACAATAACTATTTCTTTTTACGCACACTTAACTACGATTTGAGATATATTTTCCCTGAGAAAAATCATTTCGAAGCATCGGTTGGTATAAACGGTATGGGGCAAAATTCACAAAACCTGGGTACGGCTTTTGTTATACCAGAATACTCGTTATTTGATATTGGTGGATTTGCCATCGCAAAAAAATCATTCAAAAAGTTTTCTGTTAGTGGTGGTTTACGTTATGATATCAGAACCTTGCAAGGAAAAGATTTATGGGTTGATTCTACCGGTAAACGTTTATCAGGTGCAGATCCTAATGGCTTGCACGATTTTACAGCATACAAATCTAACTTCGCCGGTTTATCAGGTAGTGTGGGTGCTACGTATGATATCACAAAAATAGTATATGCTAAGTTAAATATTTCAAGAGGGTATCGTGCGCCTACAGCCGCAGAGAGTGGTGCAAACGGCATTCATGACGGAACTCCTTTTTACGAAATTGGAGATCATAACCTAAAGGCTGAAAGCAGTATGCAATACGATCTTTCTTTAGGTATAAATTCTAAAAGTGTTTGGTTTGAAGTAACCGGCTTTATAAATAATATTGATAATTACATTTTTGCCGAAAAATTACACAGTGTTTTAGGTAGAGATTCTATACGCTCAGACCCAGCGTTGGCATTGGCTCCCGGACCTGCTTTTAAATATGTACAAGGCAATGCTATACTATCCGGTGGCGAGGTGGTTTTAAATATCAGGCCAAGCAAACTTAAATGGATTAACTTTGATAATAGTTTTTCTTACGTGAGCGCGGTACAAAAAAATCAACCAGATTCTACTAAGTATCTGCCATACACACCGCCACCTAAGTACCGTACCGAATTAAAATTAATGCTAACCCAAAGCAAAATAATTAAAAATGGTTATGTAAAAGTTGGTTTAGATTACTATTTAAGACAGGATAAAATCTACTACAAATACGGCAACGAAACTGTTACACCCGATTATGGTTTATTAAACGTGGGTATTGGCGGTGATATTTGTAGCAAAACAACAGGGTATAAATTCTTCTCAATATATATTACTGCCAATAATATTTTAGATATGGCTTACCAAAGTAACATGAGCCGTTTAAAATATACCGACCCAAATTATGTAACCGGAAGAATTGGTGTTTATAATATGGGAAGAAATATTAGCTTCAAAATTTTAATCCCAATAAATATTAAAAAATAATTTTTTGAATTATTTTATTGTTTCATGGGGCTTATTTTTAAAGGAATTAAGCCCCTAAAGCAATTGTTTAGTTCTATATACCGAATAATAGATTATTGAACATTCTATTAATCATTTTAACTGTATAATCTCTGTTATACTCAAAGCAATCGCACTTTTTGCTATAGCTAACCAATGCTACCGGAAAATCTACATCATCATCATTAAAATGACCATATAATTCTTCACTTAATAAATTGGTTTCAAAATTAAATTTATAATTGCCATCTACTTCTAGTTTATCAGATATTTTAGTGGAAATGCTTATGTACTTAGATATGTAACCTTCTTTCTCAATTTTTAT
>CAIXZI010000598.1 GCA_903923915.1 uncultured Bacteroidota bacterium | reverse complement strand
AGGTAAAACAGGTGGCACAGGAAGATCTCAAGGTAGAAGCACTAATTTTAAAGGTGGTGATTATGAAACCGGAATGGACATTACTTTAGAGGAAGCTTTTGCAGGCACCAGCAGAATTATACAAGTAGAAAATGAAAAGCTAAAAATAACTACAAAACCGGGGTCATTTACAGATCAGCAGCTTCGTATAAAAGGCAAAGGAGCTAAGGGTAGTAATGACGAAAACAGAGGAGATTTATTTGTTCGCATTCAGGTTAAACCGCATCCTCAGTTCATCCGTAAAGGGGATGATTTGTATAATACTCATACTATTGATTTATATACAGCCGTATTGGGTGGCGAAATTGTTGTAACAACTTTATCGGGACAGGTAAAAATAAAAATTGAAGCTGGAACTCAAAATGGTAAAACCATTCGTTTAAAGGGGAAAGGAATGCCAGTATATGAAAAAGCAGGCATGTTTGGCGATTTATATGTACAACTACAAATTCAAATTCCAACTAAATTAAGTGATAAACAAAAAGAATTATTTGAGCAATTAAAATCAACATTATAATTCTACCATGAATAAAACACATATTATACATTATTCTTCAAATACGCATGTGATTTCAGATAACAACTTTGAAGAGGCTTTTTTTCATGCCCAACTAAAATATTCTATAAGGCATTTTGCATTTAGTAAAGATATTTCGCAAGAAATGATTGCAGAAGCTATGCAAAAGTCTTTACAGATTTGCCGCTTAGCTGGCATTAACAGCAAGCATCACTTTAAACAAATTTTTGTGTTTGATATAAACGCTAGAACGCTTTATACCGATTGGTTAATGAGTAAAAAAGGGTTCAACCTAATGATGATGCAAATTCCATTACAAAACGAAAATTTAGCACGTTGGTTATGGCAATTAGCCAATTTATAAATAGTAAATTATTTTACCGATATTTATTGAGTTTATAAATATTCAATATGCATACAGAAAAACATTTAAAAAGTTCGGCTTTTATTACAGATGTAGTAATTGGTATGAGTGATGGCTTAACCGTGCCATTTGCCTTAGCAGCAGGCTTAAGTGGTGCTGTACAAAGCAATAGTATAGTTATTACAGCCGGTATTGCAGAAATTGTTGCAGGTAGCATTGCCATGGGGCTTGGAGGTTACTTAGCAGGAAAAACAGAACAAGAACATTATGCTACCGAGCTTAAAAGAGAGTATGAAGAAGTTGTAGAAAAACCTGAATTGGAAAAACAGGAAGTAAGAGATGCTCTTGCAGAATTTGGTTTAAGCAAAAATGCACAAGATTTATTTGCTGACGAGTTAGCTACCAATAAAGACCAATGGTTGCGTTTTATGATGAAATATGAATTAGGCCTAGATGAACCCAATGCCAATCGGGCCAGAAATAGCGCGGCAAATATTGGCGTATCTTATATTGTTGGGGGATTAATTCCTCTAAGTGCTTATTTTTTTACTAATACACCTCATGATGGTTTAATTGCATCTGCAATACTTACGGTTATTTGCCTATTTGTATTTGGTTATTTTAAAGCTAAAGTAACCGGACAAGCACCATTAAATGGAGCCATAAAGGTAACTCTAATTGGTATTGCCGCAGCGGGTGCTGCATACGTAGTAGCCAAAATATTTACCCATTTATTTTAAAAACACAATTTACCTTTATTCTAAATTAAACTTATATAAGATAAGTATTTTACAATATATGTTGTGTTTTAACTTGTAAATGCTTTATTTGCATAAGCAAGTATTTACCGGAAAGGGAAAAAATTTCTCATTCTTTAATATAATAAGATGAGAAAAGAAAAATATTCAGTTATTTCCGGCAGTGGAAGTTATATTCCCACTAACAAAATCACCAATAAAGATTTTTTAAGTCATACATTTTTTGATGCAAATGGTATAAAACTTCAAAAATCAAATGAGGATATTATCAAGCAATTTCAGCACATTACAGGTATTGAAGAGAGAAGGTATGTTACCAACGAGCAATCAACCTCTGATATAGCCTTTTTAGCAGCAACAGATGCCCTTGTATCTGCAAATACCGACCCCGAAACATTAGATTATATCATTGTAGCACATAATTTTGGCGATATAAGTAAAAATAATAGTCGCAGTGAATTTGTGCCTTCTATAGCTTCGCGGGTTAAAAACCGTTTACAAATCAACAATCCAAATACAATTGTTTATGATATTATTTTTGGATGTGCAGGATGGCTTCAGGCAGTAATTCAATCAGATTTTTACATCCGTTCTGGCGCAGCAAAAAAAATTCTTGTCATTGGAGCCGAAACCCTATCAAGAATTGCAGACCCATATGATAGAGATAGTATGATATATGCTGATGGTGCTGGGGCTATTATTCTTGAAGTTTGCGAGAGCGAGCAACCAGTAGGCATTCTTTCTCATTATACGCAATCATTTACCAATGAACTTGCGTATGTTTTAAAAATGGGCAAATCAAACAGCCCCAATTATACCGACAATAATTTATTTTTAAAAATGCAGGGGCGATTACTTTACGAGCATGCGCTAAAAATTGTGCCGGGCGTAATAAAGAAAAGTATTAAAATGGCTGATATATCTATTGAAAATATAGATAAATTACTTATTCATCAAGCCAATAACAAAATGGATGAAGCCATTTTAAAACGTTTGTTTGAAGAATATAACATTAAAGAAATTCCAAATAATATTATGCCAATGACTATTTCATGGCTTGGAAACAGCTCTGTTGCTACCTTACCAACGCTTTATGATTTATTAATAAAAAATAAAATTAAAAATTATACATTAAAAAAAGGAAGCAACATTGTTTTTGCCTCTATTGGTGCGGGTGTAAACGTAAATTCGGTTGTGTATAAAATACCTGAATAGAAAACTCTGAATTGTGAGTTTCAATTCATTTTCTTATTTACCAATGAAATTGTTAATCCCAATATACCAACACTAATACCTGCCCCAACTATATCTAAAATAATTACAATTAAATTTGAATAGAAGTGGCTTGAGGCATACCAATAAGAATCAGTCATTATGGCAATCAAAACCCCAATAATTACTCCAATAAGTGCGCCTTTTTTAAGCTCCTTTATGTTTAAAAAATGTACTATAAAAACACTTAATAACAAGGCGTAGGCTAAACATGAAAGAATTAGCCAATTATATTCAACTTCTAATTTTTTAAACCCGTTAATTTGGGTTGTATTTAACTCAGTATAATTACCAAGTATAAAATCAAAAATAAACCACCCTACTATTAAATAAACAAGTGTACCTATTAAAGTGCTAATTACAATTTTCTTTATCATAGATTATAGCGAAGGTAAATAAAATAAATTTTCACATAAAATTGAGCCTAAAAGTGCAAAAAAATAAAATCGGAATTAAAAAAAGAAACAATATAAAATCAAAAAACCCTTGACTAGCAAGGGTTTCAGATTTTAAAAGTGGTACCTCCAGTACCAATTATAGTAACTGTTGAAACACCCGTAAAGCCGACAAAATCCCAACAATTACGAGCCTTCCAGTCGTTTTTTTAAAAATTAATAATTGTAAGTCTTCAAACCAATCCGAACTTTTATAGTTAAAAATATTTGGACACTTTCCGTTTTTAAAATTAATGATTTTTTTGATTCAAATTTTCGTTTGTCGGTTCAGTCGTAAATTT
>CAIXZI010000597.1 GCA_903923915.1 uncultured Bacteroidota bacterium | reverse complement strand
GAGTAATTAAAAAATGAAAGACCTTGTTCTATTTGTATTTACTTGTATGTGGTTTGTGGGTATTGTTATAGCTAAAGGATTTTTTAGCACATTTTTTGCAATATGCATTCCTTTTTGGTCTTTTTATCTTGTATTTGAGCGCATTGTAGAGAAATTTATTTAAATTTGAAAGGTATAAAATGTTTATTATTAATTTTTTAAAATGGATACTTTTATTTGTATCTTCTATTATTTTTGATCTTTTGGGGATTGTTTTTGTTCCTATTGCATTACTTTTTACTAATGAAACCGACGAGCATTTACCTGCTATTTTTTGGCCTTGGGATAATGACCGCGATGGTATTAATGGTGATGGAGTTACCGGAGTTTCGGGGTGGCGAGGCCCGGAACACGCTAATGGTCGAGAACGCACTTTTTGGTGGAGGTATGTTTGGCTAGCATTTCGAAATCCTAGCAATAATTATGGTTACTTTTGTGGGATTGAGCCTAAAGGTGAGTTTTCGGTAGTGGGAAATGAAAGGTTCGGTATTACTCAAAGCACAGGATGGGTATTTGTAGAATGTGATAATGGTTGGTGTTTTTATCTAGTTTTGCCTTATGGGTTTGGAAAAGGCATTCGTATTGCCGCAGGATGGAAAATTTGGGATAGGACACGAACGCTTGCCCAAATTGTTCTAGTAATAAATCCTATTTACAATATTTAAGGTATAAAATGAAAAAGACTAAGTATCTTTTTAAGTCTGCCAAGGTGGAATTTAATGCACACCATCATCAGTTTGAGGTATATTATAAAAATTGGTTTATTTGGAAATTTGATTCTTGCTATAAATTTGATGAAAAACCAACAAAGCACCCCATACATTTATGCACTAAAGAATCTGCACAAGAACGCGCTATTGCTCGGGCAGATTCTTTATTATACACGGTTGAAGTTTGGAAAAAATCTTTGACAACAGGGATGCTATTGTGAGATACTATTGCTTCTATGCGTTTAGTAACGACGAAAATGGTGAAATGATCGGTAATGTTGTCACTGTATCGGAAGAAGAAATTAGGAAAACTTATTATCCTTATTGGTATGATAAAATGTGTAAGAAATTCGGAAAACAAAGTGTTGATGAAACCTATTCATTTGAAGAATGCCTTGATGAGTGGATAGTGATACATCGGGCTTGGGAGAGTAGCGATAAATGAGAACACTAGATGAACATAACTTGGAAAAAAATTTTCATTGGGCTTCTACTAGTGCTGGTGTAACATGCCCAAAATGTAAAACTGAACTCAAGTATAGGGGTAATCCTAGTATGGTTTTACTAACATACCCACCAAGACAATCGGTTTTTTGTCCGGACTGTGGTTTTACTGGGTATAAACAAATTTGAGATTTTTTAGACTATAAAGGCGTAAACTGATGAAATTGTCTGATTTTAAAGTTTTATTTAAAGAACAACTCGACACGTTGCTTGAAACCGATTCGTCAATATTTTTTATGTTAGTTGATGAAAATAAAGTAGTTGTTAAATTGCATCAAGCTAATGATTTTAAAGGGTTAATGAAAACTTTGGATGGGTTTCAATATATTGGTAGTGATAAAGACATTCCCAAGTT
>CAIXZI010000596.1 GCA_903923915.1 uncultured Bacteroidota bacterium | reverse complement strand
TATCGGTTATATCAATACCAATACCTACTACCAAATTGTTTTCAAAAAAACTGTTTTCCCATTGTATCCAACGCGGAACGCCTTTTTTATCCATAATGCGTTCTACCGAATTACGCTCTATGTTTCTGGATACAACACTCTCTTTAACATGTTTATTATGGTCATCATCTTCCGATCGTATTTTCCACCAACCGTCGCCTAAAAGTTCTTTCTCTGTATATCCTAAAATTTGCTCGAAGTTTTTAGAAGCAAATACAATCTCGCCTTCTTTATTTGATGCAATTACCAATGAGTTTCCGGTATTGATGGTTGTATCAGCAAAAAATAAACGATCGTATAAATTTAATTGAACCTGTATACTTACTAGTGTTAATATAGATGATGCTATTACCACCATAATAAACATACCCGGACTATACACCGGATTTTTAACTACAAAAAACAGAAAAAAGCACACTATCATTACCAGTGTGGCGTAAATAATAAAAGGCTTTATTTTATTGATGATAAGATGTGATACGTTTATAATAAGCACCAAAGCCATAAAAAAATAAGGCGTTAAATTTGATAGATAAGTTAAAAAAAGATAAAGTGCTGTTATTAGATAAAAAGCACTTAATAAGGTTATTTTGCCATTTACCTTAATAAACCTGGATGTGTAGGTAAGCATCATTAAGATTAGTAAAATAATGCCTGCAGCAATTTGATAAAAAAGCTTGGCATCATAATCATCATTAATGGCTCCGTAAACAAAAGCGCTAATCGGTATTAGCACAGCGCCACAAATAAGTATTATACGTGTATTGGGTAAATTATAATTTACATCCGAAGACTTAATTAAATCATCTTTATAGCTTTTAAAAAATCGTAAAAAGAAAGCGATGATGGATATTAATAATGCGAGGACTAAAATTAAAAAGCTATTTGTTTTCCAAAAGGGCACTTCTATTTCAAAAGAAAAATCTGCCGGTGCGCTCCAGTTGTTGCCATCAAAAGATACCGAAACAAAAAAAGTATATTTTCCATCGGGTAAGTTTGAATAAATGGCGCGGTTTGTTTTTTCGGCATAAATCCATTTTTTATCAGAGCCTTCTAATTTATATTTTAAAAAATATTTGTTATCTCCTAATGAATTAAAAACCTCAAAATAAAAAGTTAAATCGTTTTTATTGTACGGAAGCACAAGCTGCTCGGGCATATTGGCCTTGCTATTAAACTTAAAGCCTAAGCGTGGCCAGTTGGTAGTATCATTAAATAATTGAACCGCAGTAAGCTTAACAACCATACCCTTCATTACATCACTGGTTTCGGTTTGTTTGTATAGCAATAAACCTTTGCTGGTACCTAAATAAAAACTATTAGCTGTAGTTGGTAAAAGTGCGCCCGGTAAAAACTCGGCATTGTTTCTGCTAAAACTTTCTACCAAAGTATTTATTTTAATTTCGTTTGATTGAAATAAAATTTTGTATAAACTGTTTGAAGAACTCACATAAATTTCATTGTCATCTATCGCATACACAGCTTTTATAACCAAACTTTGTAAACCCTGTTTTCGCTCTATTTGGTCTAACATGTGGGTATTTTTGTTGTACTTAAACAAACCAAAGCCATTGGTTGCTACAAACATGTAGTTGTTGCTAAACGAAATAGAATACACCACCGATTCTGATAGCTGATTATCTTTATCTACCAGTTTAGATATTTCGGTGTTTTTTATGGAGTATAAACCTCTATCGGTTCCAATCCAAATAACATCTTTGTCAACAGCAATGCTCCAAATAGATAAGGAACTAAGTTGCGGTGTAAGCTCACTTAGTTTTTTTGTTTTTAGGTTATAAATTAGCAAACCACTTTTACGCGTACCTATTAATAAAGAAGTGTCTTGTAAATATTTAACAGAAAGAATTTCGGTATTGGTGTTAATTTTATCTACCAGTTTTTTGGTTTTACAATCGTATAAATCAACTACCGAGTAAAAATGACTAAGTGCTATTTGATTGGTGATGGGGTTGTAATCTCCCCTACCCAAGTTCTCTTTATTTTGTTGATAGAACGGCGAAATGTTTTTACCGTCAAAAAAGCAAGCCCCACCCGATGTTATTAAAAGCCATTGCTCATCGCTTATTTTTATAATTTGCCTGCAATTGGCTGCCGGTAAATTTTGCCGAGTATTATAAATTAAGAAGTTTTCATTTAATAAGATGGAAACTCCCAGCGAAGCCGTTCCGCACCAGGCATTACCATAATTATCGGTAGTAACACACAGTAAATTATTTTCAGATAAGCCGTTTTCTTCTGTTATAATTTCAAAATCTTTTTCATCATATTTTATTAAACCGCTACCAAAGGTTGAGAACCAAATATTACCTTTTTTATCGGCATGTATATCGGTAGTATAGGCTAAGTAGTTAGTAGCACTGCCCTCAAGCCAAACAGGAGTGTTAAAGTTGTATTGTATAATGCCTTTGCCTAAAACGCTTACAAAAATTTTAGAATCAAAATAAGATTCTATGTCTTTAATTTTTTCGTTTTTTAGGGTGTCGTATAAAGCTTGATGTTTGTTTTCTAATTGATTGGTAAGTGTGTTTATAGCATAAATGCCGCTTCCTTCAGTACCCAGCCAAAGCTCGTTTTCGTTTTTACGGTAGTAACCGCAAGTGATATTTTCTACATCTACTTTTAAATTGGTAAAAAGCTGGGTAAACTTATTGTCTTTAAACTCCCAAACGCCAAGGGTTGTTAATACATACACCAACGAATCGGAAGCAGGAACAATTTTATTTATCAGTACCGGGTTGGTTTTGGTAAACAATGGGTACTCTTCGGTATAATTACCCACACACTTAAACAAAGATCTATCATTTGCAAACCAAACGTGCTTATCGCTCTCTGCAATAGATTTAATAGGACGAGAAAGCGAAACCGGGTTGCGGGCGTATATATCTATAAAGCTTTTACCAACGTATTTTTTTACACCCTCGTTGGTACCTATCCAAATATAGCCTTCATCATCCTGGTAAATGCAGTTTATTTGCGAACTGGGTAAACCATCGCGCAGAGTAATTTGAGAAAAATTAAACTCCTGAGCATTTAAAGAGCAAGTAGCAAGTAGCAGGTAAAAAGTAACAAGTAGTAAAGTATGTAAACCGTGGCACCTAAAGTTCATATTAGCAAACATAGCATTTTGCGGGCTTATTACAAAAAAAGGGGCATAGTATTTAACCTCCCAGAAGCAATTTTTATTAGCGAAGTATTACTAACTTTTTATTTGTAATACCCTCTGATGTTTTAATTGTTAATGTGTAAATACCGTCATTTAAGGAAGTTACATCAATATTTGATTTATTATTTACGTTTTGACTAAACACGTTTCTGCCATTTACATCATAAAGGTCTATAATTAGTTTATCAGTTGTGTTTGTTTCAATAAAGAGCTGGTTACTTGTTGGATTAGGAAAAATTGATATTGAATTGATATTATTTGAATTTGATGAAATTCCTATTGCACAAGTTTGTACGGTAATTCTTGCTGTATCAGAATTTATACAACCTAATGAATCAGTTCCTGTAACCGTATAAGTAAACACTCCATTAGATGTGTTAGGAATTAAAAAAGTGGGGGTATGTAAATTGCTTGGCATCCAAGTAAAACTATTTGCAGTTCCCATTGTAGATAGGGAATAGTTTCCCACGTTACAAATAGTATAATCATTTGAAGGAAGGATAGAATTAATTGGTGTGGAAATATTAACAGCAATTGTTTGTGTTGTAACACAACCGCCAGTTTCACCGCTTAATGTATAAGTTGTTGTTACCGTTGGAGAAAGTGAAACGGAATTTGTCGTCACTCCACCTACATTAAGGCTCCAAGTATAAGTAGTTGCTCCATTTCCTGTTAAAATTGTTGAGCCTCCGCTAACACAAACTGATGGAATGCCGCTTATATTAATAACTGGATTGACCGTCATAGTTATGGTGTCGTTGCTTATACAATTACCGTTAACACCAGTTACAGTGTAAATAGTTGTATTTGCAGGATTAACAACAACGGTGTTTGTATTTAAACTTCCCGCATTTGAACTCCAAGTATAAGTAGTTGCTCCGTTCGCGATAAGAACAGTACTATTACCTCCGCAAATATTATTTGTACCGCTAATATTTATTGTGATTGGGTTATTGCAATAAGAAACTTTTCTTATTCTATTACCGTCAGTAAAATACAAATTCTTGTTAGTATCTAAAGCTAATCTTTCTTGCCCT
>CAIXZI010000595.1 GCA_903923915.1 uncultured Bacteroidota bacterium | reverse complement strand
CGTGGTTTGCATGGTTAAATAGGCATCTTCTAATGTAATAGCCGATTTTGTTTTGTTTTTGATAGCTTCTGCAAAAAGTTCAAGCTCATATTTAATAGCATTTACAGGCTTTACAGGTATGTTAGTTTTTACAATACTGGTGTCATCACGCAAAGCAATAACACTTTCGTTTTCTTTTGTTTGATAATTTTTCTTTAACTCGGCTATAGTCAACGTTTTATTTAATAAATCCGCACTAATAAAATTCTCTTTCTGAAAAAGCTGTAAACTTCTTTTGTTATGCATGGCAACCCTACTAACACTAAGATTTGCAATAGTTCCATTGTCAAATTCAATACGTGCATGAGCAA
The DNA here is from genome assembly GCA_903923915.1 of uncultured Bacteroidota bacterium. Taxonomy (GTDB): domain Bacteria; phylum Bacteroidota; class Bacteroidia; order B-17B0; family Aurantibacillaceae; genus PALSA-968. The sequence goes on along the minus strand of CAIXZI010000595.1, from coordinate 2,301 downwards.
TATCGGCTGTATTACAAATTACGGGAGAGCCGTTTGCCTTAATTTTTTTTACGTTAGATTTTACCATGCTCAACACCAAATCAATATCGTGTATCATTAAATCTAATACTACAGATACATCTGTGCCGCGCGGATTATAAAGAGCCAACCGCTCGGTGGTAATAAATAACGGACGCGTAATAAAAGGTTTGGCAGCTAAAATAGCCGGATTAAACTGTTCTACATGTCCTACCTGAGCTACCACGCCTGCCTCGTGACATAATTGAACCAACACTTTTGTTTCTTCAGGATGTATGGTAACCGGTTTTTCTATAAAAACATGCTTACCCGCTTTTATAGCTTGCTGGGCGTAATCAAAGTGAAATGGGGTGGGGCAAACTATATCAATAGCATCACAGTTTTTAAAAAGTTCTTCGCAATTGGTAAATGATTTAATAGAAAATTCGTTCTCAATGCGAGTTGAAATCTCTGTATCCAAATCAAAAAAACCTACAATTTCAAACTCTTTTATTTCTTTTAGTAAAGAAATATGAATTTTCCCTAAATGACCTGCGCCTAAAATACCAATCTTTATCATGCTTGCAGACAAACATACCGCATAATTAAAAACGCAATGTTAGTAACCTCCTAAAGATATTCATACTGCAATGTTAGTTTTAAATAGATTTGCCTACTTATGATTGACAGGACAGATACTTTCCTCCATAAAGGAAAAAGAAAAAAATTAGTTGAATTGCTTCGCGCAAAAGGTTGCACCGATGAAAATGTTTTAGCGGCCATAGATAAAGTTCCTCGTCACGCTTTTTTGGATAGCGCATTTTTAAATTTTGCGTATGATGATGAAGCTTTTCCAATAGGCGAGGGGCAAACCATATCTCACCCCAGCACGGTGGCTTACCAAACCGAGTTGTTAAAATTAAAGAAAACCGATAAAGTGCTTGAAATTGGCACTGGTTGTGGTTATCAAACAGCCGTTTTGTTAGAAATGGGCGTTAAGGTGTATACAATTGAACGCCAGCAGAAGCTTTACGAAAAAACTCGTGTATTATTGCCAAAACTGGGTTACACCACCCGCTTTTTTTATGGTGATGGATATGAAGGCTTGCCAAGTCATGCTCCGTTTGATAAAATAATTGTAACCGCAGGCGCGCCATATCCGCCAGATGGTTTATTAAAGCAAATGGCTGTGGGCGCTATAATGGTTATACCTATTGGCAGAGGCTCAGAACAAATAATGAATGTTATTGTAAAAAAATCTGGCACACTATTTGAAAGGAGTGAGCTCGGTAAATACAAATTTGTTCCAATGATTAAAAACAAGAGTGGTTATTAACAAAAATCGGTTAATAATTATGCTAATTGTTAATAACTTCAAAAAGACAAGTATGTACATTTGCCCTTAAATAACTTAATCGGTTAAACTAAAAAAAACAAAAATGAAAAAAATCAGTATTAGCTTTAGCAATGGCTTTCGGTGTAACATCGGCCTTTGCACAAGACTTAACATCAAAAAAAGGTGAACCTATTTTACCTGAAGCAGGAGATTGGGCTGTATCTGCAGACGCTTCTCCATTTTTACATTATTTAGGTAATTTCTTTGGTAAAGCAGGAGATAATGCTTCACCTCAATTTAATTTTTTAGGCCAAAATAATTTCATTATGGGTAAATATTTTAAAGATGAAAAAACGGCTTATCGTGTAGGTTTAAACATTGGATCTAACACTCAAACTAAAAGTAATTATGTAGCGCAAGATCAACCTAACCCAGCAACACCTCCTGCAGGTACACCTGCAACAACGGTTACCGATAAATCTAGATTCAGTACAACTGGTATTGGTTTAACTGTTGGTTTAGAAAAACGTAAAGGTAAAACTCGTTTGCAAGGCTATTATGGCGGTGAGTTTGCTTTTTATGTGTCAAGTCAAAAACAAACAAACACATATGGTAATGCTTTTGCAGGAACAGGTACCAATCCTGGTACTTCAGCTACCCCATATTCAACTAACTGGAATTCAAACATAGATTCCACAGCTGGTACTAAACCAACTTTTTCTGGAGCTAGTTCCAATGCAACTCGTACAACACAGATTAAATCTGGGACCACTTTTCAAATTGGTGTACGTGGTTTTGTAGGTGTTGAATATTTTGTATTACCAAAAATGTCTTTAGGCGGTGAATTTGGTTGGGGAATTGGTTTAAAAACTACAGGAGCAGGTTCAAAATCTACTGAAGCTATTTATACTGGTACTTCTTCTAGCGTTATGACTACAAAAACTGCAGGTTCATCTGCTTTTGTAGTT
>CAIXZI010000594.1 GCA_903923915.1 uncultured Bacteroidota bacterium | reverse complement strand
CTGCCATAATTAGTATTATCTCGTTTGCGGTAAAAGGCACCATAATTGGCTTGTTTGGGTTTAAGGCAAATTCTTTAGCTTGTTCTGTTGTCATTTGTTATTTATTTTAAGTTATATTTGCAGTCACTCATCTTAATTTCTTTAACGTTCTGTTAAGGGTGTTTTTATTTGGTTTTTAAAAGTTCAGGAAGCCCCGTTTATCGGGGTTTCTGTTTTTAGCGTAAAAACCCACTACCCATTTTTTCAATACTACTCATCCATGCTATATGCGGTGTCCAGCTTGTTTTTGTTTTTACCTGAAATTTAGGCGGGTTTCTTTTTGTTACCTCTCTTGCATCCCTGCCTATTATGTTAGTTATTGGATGCGGTTCTGATTTTAAAGTGTTTTCCATGGTTTTATTTTTTTTTAAGTTTTAAAGCAAACATTAAGTTTCTTAAATCTCTGTCCTCGAATTGTTCGGGCGTTTCGTTTGGCTTTCGATAAGTGTGAACATCAAATTTGCCGCCTTTAAGAGTTACAATGTCAAAAACATTGATGCTTGGATTTTCGATTGCTATTTGTAAATCCATTTTTAAATGAAGTTTACGTTTTGTTCCATCCAATCGGCAATTTCAGGGAATGTTTTATCAAGCCTATCATTCGTATGGGATATTGAAAATCATAAATTTATTAAATAAATTAGATAAATTTCTAATCTGCTGTAAAGCTACAACTATATTTTGTAATTGCAAATTTTATTTTACAAAAAGTGAAATTATTTTTATTTGCCCCTATTTTTAATACATTTGTATATTCATTAAATAACTTAAAAATCAAATCAAAAAACATTATGAAATTACTGGATGAAGTTACCACATGGGTAAAGAAAGAATTAGGTTTATTAAAAACAGACGTTGCAACCGCCGAAGCCGAATTATTAAACGTTGCTAAAATTGGCTCTAACATTTTAGAATCTGCAAAAAATTGGGTTGCATCGCCTTTAGGTAAAACATTGGTATCGGTTATCGAAGCCGTACCTGGAGTTGGACCAATTGCGCAAGATGTTGTGGATAAGATTTTACCCGCTTCTATCGGTGCGCTAACCACTATCGAGGCAGATGCAAGTAATCCCGAAGAATTGGTAACTTATGGTTTAAACGCAATAGGTCAAAAAGCTGCTGCGGATGAAGTTGCAGTTTTATATACTGGCGTATCTGCGTTAATAACAAATAGGATTGCTCCATTATTGAATGTTGTTTCAACCATTCAAACAGCATTAAGTGTTACGCCATCTGTTTACGTTGCACCAAAAACCTCCTAATTATTAACAGCCCGGTGTAATAGCCGGGCTTATTTTAACCACTTAAAACTTAACAACCATGAAGCCACTAACCATATTCCCAAAAGAACCGAAAGAAGAATTGAAAGTTGATAAGGGCATAATTCCTTTTATTATTACCTACGGAACCATTATGCTCGTATTGTGTGTTTGGGCATTGGGATGTAACTATGCGGCAGCGCAGGGAAAGATACCGGCAAGCATTATAAAATACCCCGCATATACCGCCTATTGGAACCCATCAACCCTAATACCCGATAGCGTTATTTGGATTGAAAAACCGCACACTAAAGTTGCCAACAGGGCCGAAGGCTTTCACGCTACTGGCGGACGGCCTAATCTCAGCAAGGATTACTTACATTCCGGTTACGACATCGGCCATAATTGTGATGCTTCTGATGAGAACGGAAACGCTACTGATGAATACAACTCGTTCGACTTTGTAAACACCTATCCACAACGCCCTAATTGCAACCGCTTAACGTGGCTGGCCTTAGAGAATTACACCAGGAGTATTATCGTGCCAGTAAAAGTTAAAGTGTCTTATATAGGCTTAAACGGCGAATTAAAGCCGGACGGTGTTGCGATACCAAAACTATGCGTAAAGGAGTTGTGGTATTCGGGTAAGCATGAAAAATATATTGTCCCGAATAGCGATACGGTTAGTAGGCATGTGTTTGTATATTACCGAGTAAAATAGTCTACTCATAAATTAAGTTATAATTGGTTAAACCCGGAAGATGCGAGATCGGCCGGGTTTTTTTACATACCTCCGTACTAACTGCCTTACTGTTTTCCTAACGGTTTTTATTGTTTAG
>CAIXZI010000593.1 GCA_903923915.1 uncultured Bacteroidota bacterium | reverse complement strand
CGGAGTCTGTGAGGATATCGACTTTTTTTCAGCTGTGATAGTGAGCAAAAATGGTCACATGGCGGAGATGTAAAAACCGACGACACACTTAATTTTTCAGGAAAGGAAACTAATATCTCAAACGTATTTATTGATATTCAAAATAACTTTGAAGGAAAAAATGTAGGCGCAGTTGTTTTAGCTACCGATGGATTATACAATACAGGCAGTAATCCAATATCAAATATAGGCAACGTCAATTACCCTGTATTTACAATTGCTTTAGGCGATACAACCTTACAAAGAGATGCATTCATCAAAAAAATAAATCATAATCAAACGGCTTATATCGGCAATCAGTTTCCGGTAGAGATACAAGTGCAAGCCGCAGATTTGCAAGGGAAAGATGCTGTTTTAAGTATTTATCAAGGCGATAAAAAATTAGCTGAACAAAAAATAAAATACACATCTAACAATTATACAGGTGTATTAAATTTTTTATTGAATGCTGATAAAGCAGGCGTGCAGCGTTATCAGGCAACACTTACATTTACTAACGGAGAGCAAATTAAAAACAACAACAGTATGCCTTTTGTGGTAGATGTTATTGATAAACGAGAAAAAATTTTATTACTCGTTGGTGCTCCACACCCTGATGTGGCTGCGCTTAAACAAACTATTGAAGCTAACCAGAGTTATGAAGTTGAAGTGCAACTGGCTGAACATTTTAATGCTTCATTAAAGCCTTACAGCTTATTAATTCTTCATAATGTAAATCAAAATAATATTGCTGCTAAAAAAATTGCTTTAGAAATTTCAGCTAATAAAACATCAGTTTGGCAATTTTCTAAAAATGATTTTTGGGCTTTTTCTTCGTTAAGGTTTGGCAATTCTATTAGCAGATATAATGATGCCGAACCAATTGTAAATAGTGGCTTCTCCTTATTTAATATTAGCAATGATTTAAAGAATTATATGAAAGAATTTCCAGCGGTTAGTTGTGCTTTAACTTCCTATAAAGTTTCTAACGGAGCCGTTGCTTTGGTAAATCAGCAAATTGGGCAAGTGCAAACCGAAAACCCTATTTTAGTTTTTGCAGATAACGGAGGGCAAAAATCTGCTTTGTTTTGTGCGGAAGGTTTATGGCGTTGGAAATTGAGAGATTATGCCGACCATGAGAATAATACTTTGTTTGAAGAGTTGATTCAAAAAACAGTTCAATATCTTTCTGTAAAAGCTGATAAAAGTTTCTTTAAAGTCTTTACTAAAAAAATTATAAACGAGAACGAACCACTTGAATTTGATGCCGAGGTTTTTAATCCAAGTTATGAATTAATTAATGAGCCTGAGGTTAGCATGATTATTATGGATGAAGCCAAAAAGCAATTTACTTACACATTTTCTAAAACTTCAACTGCCTATCATTTAAGTCCGGGTAATTTCCCTCCCGGAGATTACGCATACTCAGCACAGGTAAAAATAAACAATCAGTTATTTTCACAAAAAGGTGAGTTTACCGTTAAACCACTTTTAGCTGAATTTACAAGCACTACAGCCGATCATGCTTTACTATATAACATCAGCAAAAAAACAGGCGGACAATTATTTTATCCAAGACAACTGAATGATTTGCAAAAAAAATTGTTAGACAACGAGAATATTAAAACATTGGTGCATGAACAAAAACAAGTAAACGATTTTATTAATTTGAAAATTTTGTTTTTTCTTTTACTTGTATTTTTAAGTGTAGAATGGTTTGTAAGAAAATATAACGGTTTAAATTAAGATGATAAAAATTGTAACCATCATAGGGGCTCGTCCGCAAATAATAAAAGCTGCAGCTTTAAGCAGAGCTATAAAAAATAATTTCAGTAACGAGATACAAGAAATTATTGTGCATACCGGACAGCATTATGATGCCAACATGAGTGGTGTTTTTTTTGATGAACTGCAAATTCCTCAGCCAAATTATAATTTGAATGTTGGTAGTGGATCTCATGCGAAGCAGACTGCTACGATGCTTACAGGTATTGAAGAAATTTTAGTAAAAGAAAAACCACAAGCCATTGTATTGTATGGCGATACAAATTCTACATTGGCAGGTGCTATGGCTGCTGCAAAAATTCATGTACCCATTGCGCACATTGAAGCAGGTTTGCGTTCATTTAATAAAACAATGCCCGAAGAAATTAATCGTATTAGCTGCGATCATGCTTCTACCTTTTTATTTTCGCCTACAAAAGCGGGCTTTGACAACTTAGTTGTAGAAGGATTTAAAACAGATACAAAATCTCCATACAATATTAACAATCCAAAAATTTATCATTGCGGCGATGTGATGTATGATAACAGCTTGCATTTTGCGAATATTGCAGAGCAGAAATCTGAAATTCTTAAAAAATATAATTTACAAAATTATAATTTTATTTTAGCAACCATTCACCGAGATAATAATACCGATATACCCAAACGTTTGAATGCTTTGTTCTCAGCGCTGTTTGAGATACATCAAAAAAATAATACCGCAGTTATTCTTCCTTTGCATCCTCGTACAAAAAAATGTGTGAACGAATATTTGGATAAAAACTTGCTTGAAAAAATAAGTGCCTCTAAACAATTTATTATTTGCGAACCACTTCCTTTTTTAGATATGATTATGTTAGAAAAAAATTGTTCGTTAGTTATGACAGATAGTGGCGGCGTACAAAAAGAAGCATTTTATTTTGATAAGCCTTGCATAATTTTAAGGCCTGAAACCGAGTGGGTTGAGCTACTATCCTGTGGCGCAGCTGTTTTAGCGGATGCTGATAAAGATAAAGTGATTGCGGCTTACAACAATTTCGCAACTAATAAACCAAGCTTTCCTAAGTTGTTTGGAGATGGGCAGGCAGCTGAATTTATTTGTAATGAGTTAATAAAAAATCTTGCTTAAATGTTGTTAGTTTACTCACATAAACCATCATCGCGCTTTTCCTACATTGCCGATTTCATCTTAAAAAGTTTGTGTGGATTTGAAATTAATTACACCAATAATCAAGAAGAATTTATTTCTTATAATGGCGCAAAGCTCAGTTATAATGAGGCTTCTATTCAATCAGAAATAAATATAACGCCTCACACATTATTATTTGAAAAAGGCATTAAACAACAAAATATTTCACTTTCAACATGGCTTGAAATTCCAATCCTATTTAAAAATTCAAACGCAAAAATTCCCTTTGATGTTTTTTCGGCCTCATTTTTTTTAATGAGTAGATATGAAGAATATTTACCTCATATAACCGATAATCACAATCGTTTTGAAGCAGATAACAGCTTGGCTTTTCAAAATAATTTTTTGCATTTACCTGTTATAAATATGTGGGCTGCTGAATTGAAAAAAATAATTCTTGCAAAATATCCTGATTTAAAACATACAGAAAACACATATCAATATATTTCTACCATTGATATTGATAATGCCTGGGCTTACAAAAACAAAGATGCCATGCGCACAGGAGGCGCTTTTTTAAAGGCGCTTGCCAAAGGAAATTTTAATGATATAAAAGAACGCGCATTAACGTTAATAGGTAAAAATAAAGATCCATACGATACTTATGATTATCTTTTATCCCTTCAGGAAAAATATAAATTGAATATGATTTATTTTTTTCTTTTAGGAAATTACGGTGTTAACGATAAAAATATTTCAGCCAATAATTCAAAGTTTCAGTCGCTTATAAAACATTTGGGAGATTATGCCGAAACGGGCATTCACCCTTCTTTTGGCTCTAATGAAAATGCACAACAAGTTAGAATTGAGGTTAGTCGTTTAGCAAATATTACACATCGTAGCGTAACAAAAAGCAGACAGCATTTTTTAAAACTTCATTTACCTGAAACCTACAAAAACATTATCAGTTGCGGTATTCAGGAAGATTATACCATGGGTTTCGCATCTAAAGCAGGTTTTAGAGCCAGTGTTTGTTCGCCTTTTAAATGGTATGATTTGGATGCTGAAGAAGAAACCTCGCTTACTGTTTATCCATTTTGTGTGATGGATGGAACGTTGAAAACCTACATGAATTTAAATCAAGAACAAGCTATAAAACAATGTACTGAATTAATCAATCAAATTAAAAAAGTAAACGGAATGTGTATAACTCTTTGGCATAATGAAACGTTAAGTAATTGGCGCGATTGGCAGGATTGGCAATATGTTTACGAAGAAGTTGTTAAATTAGCGGCTAATTAGTAATTTTCATCTCACAAATAAATAATATGATTCATATCTTATCTGAACAAACCTCCATCTTAAATCAATATATTGCAGAAATTCGTGATAAACACATTCAGCAAGATCGCATTCGTTTTCGCAGAAATATGGAACGCATTGGCGAATTTTTTGCCTATGAAATTTCTAAAACGTTACCTTATAAAAAGACAATTACTGAAACTGTTTTAGCTGAAGCAAACACATTAACCTTGGCTGAGCAGCCTGTAATTGCTACTATTTTACGTGCTGGTTTACCTTTACATACAGGTATTTTAAATGTATTTGATGGCGCTCAAAATGCGTTTGTATCTGCGTTTAGAAAACATCACAAAGACAATACGTTCGAAATTCAGATAGAATATTTATCAAGTCCGGCGTTGGATAATAAGGTTTTAATTCTTACAGACCCTATGCTAGCAACGGGTTCATCAATGGTACTTGCTTACAAAGCACTGCTATCAAAAGGAAAACCAAAGCATACACATATTGTAGCCGTTATTGCCAGCAAAGAAGGTGTTGAGTATGTAAAAAAAAATATGCCAGATAATAATTATACCTTGTGGTTAGCGGCGGTTGATGAAGAACTTACAGCCCACTCATATATTGTACCTGGCTTAGGCGATGCCGGCGATTTAGCTTTTGGCGAAAAGCTGTAGCATGGACGTAACTGAGTGGGGTAAAATAATAACTGCATTTTTTGCCTGTGCATATAGGCCTGCATTGCTTGGTTTACCTACAGAAATTTTTGCTTTTCATTTCCCCTTTTTTAAAATACTTTTAATTGGCGCAAGTGCCGGTTTTTTTGGCGCAATGCTATCCGCATTTTTATCAAAAGAATTAATTATGCTGTATGAATATTTTATTCGCAAATTATCTCCAAACAGAAAAAAGAAACTTTTTACCCGTACCAATCGTTTTTTAATTAAAGCAAAAAAATATGTAGGTATTAATAGTATTGCAGCTGTATCACCCGTTTTACTCTCTATACCATTTGGCACTTTTTTGGCCATACGTTTTTTTGGAATTAAAAACAGAAATAAAAT
>CAIXZI010000592.1 GCA_903923915.1 uncultured Bacteroidota bacterium | reverse complement strand
TTTATTAAAAAAGAATTAGATAGTATTATATTTTTGGCAAAAAATGTTGGCATCAATGCCTATAGCATGAGTAATAATCTATACAATTATTTATATAAATATAAAGCAAGTCAATTTGTATTTACTGATATTTTGGTTTACGAACCTAATTATTATACTAAACCCAGTCAGTATATAAAATATACCGTTTTTGTGTTTGATATTGAAACAAAAAAACTGTTTTATTACGATAACAGATATGAATGTAATGCAGGGCAATTATGGAGTCGTAAAGATGAAGACTATTGTTTTAGGAATTTAAATGGCTTACATATTTTAAAACAAATGCTTAATAATTACAAAAGGCATTTAAAACCCTATATAAAATATAAACCAAATTAAATTCTTTAAACTAAAATTGTAGTTTTACCCCCATGATGAAAGCAGAAAAAATAAAAAACTTTAATCCTAATGATATAGGTAATAAAAATGCAGGCATGTATGGCTTGCCATTTACACAAGATGAATGTGAAATACAAATTATACCTGTACCTTGGGAAGTTACAGTTAGTTATAGTGGCGGCACAGCCGAAGCTCCTTATGCTGTTTTAGAAGCTTCTTATCAGGTAGATCTACACGACCCACTTGTGCCAAATGCTTGGAAGATGGGAATATTTTTTGATGATTTAGAAGAAGCTATTAGCTTTAAAAGTCATACACTTCGTAAAAAAGCAGAACATTATATTAATCTTTTATCCGAAGGAGAAACCGCGCAAAGCAATCCTAAACTACAGGAAACAATTGATGAAGTACATGCTGAATGTTTAAAAATGAACGCTTGGGTAAAAAAACGTTGCCTGCATTTTTTACATCAAAATAAAACAGTTGGTTTATTGGGTGGAGACCATTCTACGCCGCTTGGTATGATGCAGGCTTTAGCCGAAAAATTTGGCGAGTTTGGCATTTTACAAATTGATGCGCATGCCGATTTACGCAATGCTTACGAAGGTTTTGAATTTTCTCATGCTTCTATTATGTTTAACGCGCTTAAAATAAAAGAAGTAAAAAATTTAGTGCAGGTTGGTATTAGAGATTATTGTGATGAAGAATTACAATTCATAAATAATTCAAAAGGCAGAGTAGTTACTTTTTTTGATAGAGATATAAAACACCAACAATTTATCGGCGAAACATGGAATGAGATTTGTGATAAAATAATTGCTAATCTTCCTGATAAAATTTATTTAAGTTTTGATATTGATGGCTTAGATCCGAAACTTTGTCCGCACACAGGCACGCCTGTTGCGGGTGGTTTTGAAGCCGAGCAAGTTTTATATCTGTTAGAAAAAGTGGTTAAAGCAGGTAAAAAAATTATTGCTTTTGATTTAAATGAAGTTGCACCGGGCCCTGATGGCGATGATTGGGATGCTAACGTAGCTGCTCGTTTACTTTATCGCATTGCCAATTTAGTGGCTCACTCAAACGGAAAGAAAGGGTAGTTGTTGCTTGTCATTGCGAGCAAAGCGTGGCAATCTCATTAATCAACATTAAAATTTAGCCTATCTTTGCAAACTTATTTTAAACTATGTCATTATCATTTACTGAAGAAATAAAACGTCGCCGTACCTTTGCTATCATTGCTCACCCCGATGCAGGTAAAACTACACTTACCGAAAAACTTTTATTATTTGGTGGAGCTATACAAATTGCAGGTGCCGTAAAATCTAACAAAATAAAAAAAGGTACTGCTTCCGATTTTTTAGAGATAGAGCAACAACGTGGGATATCAGTTTCTACTTCTGTAATGGCCTTTGAATATCATGGCAAAGAAGTAAACATTTTAGATACTCCCGGCCACGAAGATTTTGCTGAAGATACCTACCGCACACTTACAGCGGTTGATAGTGTTATCATGGTAATTGACTGTGTAAAGGGTGTTGAGCCGCAAACACGAAAATTGCTTGAAGTTTGCCGTATGCGCAAAACGCCCGTAATTGTTTTCGTTAATAAAATGGATCGTGAAGGACGAGATGCATTTGATTTAATGGATGAGTTAGAGAAAGAATTGAAAATTAAAGTGCGTCCGCTGAGTTGGCCAATTGGTATTGG
>CAIXZI010000591.1 GCA_903923915.1 uncultured Bacteroidota bacterium | reverse complement strand
TCTCCAACGATATCGACGTTGTTGCTGTTATAGCAATACAACACTGCCGAAAATGAATTGACATTAACGACATTACTGCCCACGATGGCCTTCTTATTAAACACACCATTTACGTCGTCGAGCTGCACGCCATAGCCCCCCGAGCTATGGCTCAGTAAGGTATTGTAGCGCAGGTCGAGAAACGTAGAAATGCGGTTAATATAAAACCCTTGATATGAATCGATACTTTTATTTTTTTCAATATCTTGTTGTATGTTATCCAATATTTTTTCCTCTAATTCTGTTTTAAGTAATTGGTCCTCGAGAGTAGATATTCTAGACATATCTGATTGAAGCTGACGATCATTTGTATTATAGTTGTGCTGTTTTCTATAATTTTCAAGCGTATCTTCTGATTGTTTTAGTTGGGTATATACGTTGCTAAGCTGCTCATTAATAAACGTAATAACTTTCTCCGAGCTTTTACTTTCTTTTTCTATATCGTATTGTTGAAACTCGGCGGCTATTGCGTTTACAATATCTGCTGCTTTTGATGGATTAAAATCACGAATGCTTATGCTAACCGTTTTTGCCAGTTCATTTTGCAACCTTACCTCTAAACGTTGTTGAATATCAGATGTAATGCTGTTTTCATCTTGTTTAGTAAAATATATTGGCGATAGTTTTTGGCAGTTCTTAAAACACTCATCTTTTGCAAGTGCTGGGTTACAGCTTATTTTAAAATCAAACCCCTCTGTATTTATCCATTTATCTATTACAAATGCTATTTTTTCTTGTTTAACATTTTTTTCTTTTTGCTCTATATATCCTTGCGTAGCATCACTAAATGTAACGTAAAATTTCTTGCTGTAAAAGGCAGGATTTTTAATGTTTATATCAACAATAAACGGAGTAGATGTATATAATTCGCTCGATTTAAAAGTTCCTTCATTAAAATAACTAATGTAAAGATCTAAAGAATTAACTATTCTGTTTAAAAATATTTTTGATTTTAGAATTTCAATTGCACCAGCCAAGGGGTCTTGCTCCTCATACATTTTATTTATATCCAAAACCTTATTAGCTTGGTTGTTTGTATTTATTTGTACCGTTGTTTTAGCCTGAAAAACAGGTTGTGCATACCGCAAGTACAAAAACGCTAAAGACAAGGAAATGCTTAATAATAAAAAAATCCATATTAAACTGCGCTTGGCAATGTGCAAAAAAAGCCCCAACTCAAATTCACTGCTAAATTTGGTTATACGCTCTTGGTATTGATTTATACTGCTGTTTTTATCATGTAAATCGCCACCTATCATAATCTATTTAACTAGTCTAACATACGTGTACACCAATATGGCAGATGAAATTATAGAGATATAGGGTGCCAACTCTGCAATAGCTCTACTAACAAAACGCGGACGAGGTTCTACATATATCACATCGTTTGCCTGTACAACGGTGTTGCCGGCCTGCAAGCCCTCTATGGTTGATAAATCAATTAAATAAACAAGTGGCTTTGGTTTTGCATTGCGCACTAATTTTATGCGATAGGCCTTGCCATCATCCGTAATTCCTCCGGCATAAGCAAGTGCCTCTAACACCGTTGTATTTATATTTACAATGGGTATTACTTTACCCGCACCGGCATTGCCTGGAAACACGGATACTCGTTTATTGGTTACCCTTAGTATTACATAAGGCCCAACATAAAATTCAGAAAATTTTGTTTCTAATAATTGCTCTGCTTCTCGCATGGTTAAGCCTTGAACCTTTACTCGCCCAATAAGCGGCACTTTTATCGTTCCATCTTGTTCAACCAACGCTTCAATAATAGATGTGTTTGTAACGTTAGCGCCACCACCATTGTTAGAGAAATCAACTAATTTAAATCCTTCGTTAGATAGTATCCGTAAAGATACCGCATCTGTTGGTGATATGCGATATTCCTCATGACTCATGGTATCATTTAACTGGTCAAACACATAATCTTTTGGGGTTTTAAGCATTAAATTAGGACGTAATATCCTACAAGATGATAAGCTTAAGATGGCAATAAACAACAATAAAAGTTTTCTCATACAGGTTTTAAATACCTTGTAAATATACAAATTTTATTGCTTTTGCTAATGTTTTAATAAAGAAGCGTATAATCGTTTAACATCGGCTACCAAACGCGTGTAGTGAAATTGTTTAAACACAAAATCTTTGCCGTTTAAAGCCATTTTTTCTCTTAGTCTTTCATCGCTACAAAGCAGTAATAATTTTTCAAAAAAGCCTGTTTCATCAGCAATATCAACTAAAAAAGCGGCTTCATTATTTACCGAATTTTCTATGCCGCCAACTTTTGTAGTAACAATAGCTTTTGATGCGGCTTGTGCTTCAATTAAACTTACAGGCGTGCCCTCATTAAAAGACGTAAGACAAACAATGTCGCTTCCAGCTAAAGGATAAGATACATCTTGTATCCACGAGGTAAAAATAACCGTTGCTTTTTTAGGTTCGCTTGGGTAATAACAATAATCAAGATTCAACTCATCGCATAATTTCATTAAATCGTTACGCAAATTTCCATCACCCACAACAACGGCACGTATTTTTTTTGTTGAATTACTCTTTACAAACTGGATAGCCTTTAAAAACAATGGGTGATTTTTTACAGGAGCCAATCGCCCAATAATTACAATGCAAATTTCATCGTCTTCTATCTGATATTTCTCTCTAAAGGTTTTTCTCTTTTCAGGCTGATTGTCTGAAAACTTAGATAAATCAAAGCCCAGCGGAACAACCGTTGTTTTTTGAAGAGGAGCAATTTTGTGTTCAACACACAATTCTTGTTTTTGTCGCTCGCTAATAGCAATTATAGCAGAAGACTTTCTTGTAAGAAAGCGTTCAATATTTTTATAAACATTTGTTTTAAATTTTCCGAAATACGAATGAAAAACATGCCCATGAAACGTATGAATAACAACCGGCACACCACAACTATGTGCCGCCAAACGGCCTAATGCACCTGCTTTTGCAGCATGTGTATGTACAATATCAGGTTTAAATTCTTTTATGATTTTTTTTATTCTATAATATGCTTTTATATCCTGCAAAAAATTTACCGACCTACTCATTTCCTCAATGACCAAGGGCTCTAAACCCATTTCGTTAAAGATAAAAAGAGAGCTGTCTTCATCTGGTTCTTTCTCACCGCCAATTAAAAGTGTTTCGTATTCAGGTGCTAAATATTTTGTTAGATACGCTACGTTATAAGCCGGGCCGCCCAAGTTAAATCTGTTTATAATTCTAAGTACGCGTGGCATTACAAGATGTTTTGTTTATACCAATAATTAAAAATTAAAATGCTCCACACAACCGATGTAGCATCGCCGGCATTTGCACTTAAAGCTTGTTCAACAACTTGCTTAAGCGCTTTGTAATTAAAAATATTTTGCTGTTCGATAAAATCTTTATCCAAACAATATTCTTCTACTTTGTTTTTTAAAACGCCCTGCAACCATTGCTGAACCGGAGTTTCGAAGCCATGTTTTTTTCTGTTGAGAATTTCATCGGGCAATAAATGCGCACAACTTTCTTTCACTATTTTTTTCTGAATGTGGGCATCTATTTTATAGTTTGCTTGTAATGAAAATGCAAATTCTACCAATCTGTAATCTAAAAACGGACTACGAACTTCTAACGCATTAGCCATACTCATTCTATCTACTTTAGTAAGCATATCACTTGGTAAAACTAAGTTTACATCGGCTAATAACGTACTGTTATAATCTTCATTTATAATTGAAGTGTATGCGTTTTTTAATTGCGCAAAATCTTGTTTTTCTTTGGGAGAAAGATTAAGTAATTCGGCTGCTTTTGCTTCTTCACAAAAAGAAGCCCAACGCCAATATCTTTCTTGCGGAGATAATTTTGCGCCAACCGAAAAGCGCTCTAATTGCCTTATTCTATTGGATATTTTGCCATTGCGAGAAGCAGGAAATAATTTTGAAATTGAGGAAGCGCTTTTTAATAAAGATGTTTTTAATGTTTGATTTCTAATCATCCATTCGGCACGATGTTTATTGTAGCCTGCAAAAAGTTCATCAGCTCCATCGCCTGATAAAACAACTTTTACGTGTTGCTTTGTTTTTTTAGAAAGCACAAAAACATTAAACGCCGACGAATCTGCAAAGGGTTCATCAATGGCATTTAAAAAATTATCTACTTCACTTTCTGCCTCATTTTCACTTAAAAAAAAAGTTTGGTGTTGGGTTTTGTATTGCTTAGCAACAACCTCAGCATAAACCGATTCGTCAAAATATTTATTGTTTTTAAAGCCGATAGAAAAGGTTTGTAAATCTTTGTTTTTTTGTGACGCAATAGCTGTAATTACACTACTATCAATGCCTCCACTTAAAAAACTACCAACAGGTACATCGGCAGTTAAACGTTCTTCAATCGAGTTTTCTAATAGATTTAAAAATATTTTATTGGCATCTTTTTCTTCTTTGTAAACTGATGGAAGTTTAAGGGAATAATACTTTTCTTTCGCGATTTTATTCTTTTCAATAAATAAAAATTCGCCGGGCTCGAGTTTATAAATATTTTCTACGATGCTTATTTTCTCTGGAACATAAGTAAGCTGCAAATACGCGTACAGCGCGGTTTTATTGATGGTATTGCAATCGGTAATTTGTTTTACAACGCGTAATTCTGACGAACAAACAAAATAATTTTCATCGGCATAATAATAAAATGGTTTAATGCCAAGTCTGTCGCGGGCAGCAAAATATGTTTCGGTTTGTTTATCATATAAAACAAAAGCAAAAAAACCGTTTATTTTATGCAGACCATCTTTGCCAAATTGTTTGTAGAGATTAATTAAAACCTCTACATCTCCTTCGGTATAAAACGTATGGTTGAGTTGCTGTAACTCTTTTTTTAATTCTTTATAATTAAAAATTTCCCCGTTATAAACTATCGTAAAACGCCCATCGTGCGTAGTAAATGGCTGGTTGCTGGCTTCCGAAAGATCAATAATACTAAGGCGTGCATGTGCCATAGCAAAATTGTTTTCAATAATAAATTTTTGATTATCAGGTCCTCGGTGTTTGAGCAAGGTAGCACATTGCGCAATACGACCAAAGCGCTCTTTACCTTTTTGATTAAACCCAATTATAGCCGCAATGCCGCACATTTGTTACAAAGATGCTAAAGGTTTACCAATAAAAATAGCAGAAAATTATTGCCAAGCGCAGATAATGCCGCCCATGATGGTAAAGTTTATAATCCAAAAACCAACATTAATAGCAATGTATTTAAAGCCTTTGCGCTCAAACAAAGCGTTTGTGCCTATTACCGGTAATATCATTAAAAACCCGCTAATAAACCCGTGCAAAGCACCATGTTTAAACGTACGGAAGTTGTTGCCATACTTTGCCATATAATTAGCAAAATCAAGCCCGGCACCTGTTGTTGTATCTTTTAAAGCATCAGGATGTGCCATATCCATCATTGACGACTGGGCTCCAAATTGATGAATGGTTATAAAGTTCATGGTAAGCGCTATTAAAAAGCTAAAAACAAAGGCCAAACCAAAAACCATCGCCATGTTTGCACCTTTCATTTTTTCCTCGGTCATATCAGCGGCTTTCATCCAAGCGGCGCCCAGTGTTTTTGGGTTATACCAAATAAAGCCCATTATTATGGGAACTAAAGCTGCCACTAAAACAGCTACAAAATTAATTTGTACCATATTGTTGTTTTATTATTTAATTCAAAGATAAAAAATTATACCGCATAAAAAAGCCCCACATTTCTGTGAGGCTTTTTCTTTTTCAATTATTTGTCTCCACCCGGAGCATCTTCAATTTTATCTGCGTCTTCTTCATTTAAAACTTTAGGATGGTAGGTAGGTATAGCAGTTTTTGGCGCTTTAGGATCTATATAATCCCATGAAAGTATTTTAAATACTGTACGACGGTTTAATTGGTGTAAAGCTTCTTTTTCTTCTTTAGTTTTTGCTTTACCAATTTGAGCATCAGTTATTTTTAATTTACGTTTACCGTAACCCTGTGCTTTCATGCGTTCTACAGGAATTCCTTTAGAAACTAAATAATCAACACAAGATTGCGCACGAGCCTGAGATAGTTTTTCGTTTAACGCTGCATTACCACGACTATCTGTGTGTGCACTTAACTCAATAATAATAGTTGGGTTATCGGTTAATGTTTTGAATAAGAAATTAAGCGAGTCTTTTGATTGAGGTAAAAGATCTGCCTTACCCAATTCGTATTGTACTGCAGGAAAACGAATTTCTCCTTCCGGTACCGGGCTTAATTGGAAATCTTTTTTGAAGTTAGTAGATTCCATTACATCAATGGTGCTAAATTTTCCTTTGTCGTCTGACGAGAAAAATCCGTGTTTTGCAGTAGGTGTTTTTAAATCTTTATTTGTTTGCGTATAAATTTCGTAAGAAACTTGTGGTTTTAAAGGTATTGTGTAAGCACCATCTTTATCAGATGTAATTTGTGCCAAAGTGCCATCAGAACCTTTAATGATAATAGGGCAATTAGGTATAATTGTTTTATCTTCTGCATTTGTTACAACACCAGATGCGTTAAACACCAATGGTGGAAGGTAAAATGACCAAATATCATCATCGCCTTTACCACCTTCTCTTCTTGAAGAAAGATAGCCTCTATCTTTAGTGCCATCATAAATAATACCAAAATCATCATGTGGTGAGTTCATTGGGTATTTTAAGTTTTCTGCAGTTCCGCTAAATGCACCGCTTTTGTCAGCGGTAATTTTATAAATATCAAGTCCACCTAACCCTAACATAGCATCTGATGAAAAATATAATGTTTTGCCATCTGGGTGCATATAAGGATAGCCTTCATTTCCAACCGTATTAACTGATGCACCTAAGTTAACTGGGGTACCCCAATTTTTACCTTTTTTATCAAAATCACTTTTCCAAATATCATAGCGTCCTTTTCCACCTGTCATGTTAGAAGCAAAATACAAGGTATTTCCATCCGGAGAAAGCGCTGGTTGGTTAAATTGAAAGCTATCAATATCAAAAGGAAGAAGTTCTGGTGCTGCCCAGCTTGGGCCTTGTTTTTTTGATACATAAAGTTGACATTTAAGTTGTTTCTTTTTCATTTCTCCGCAACGGCTAAAAATCAAAAAAGTTCCTTTACGATCAACTACTGCGTTACCTTCGTTATCAGGTGTGTTAATTGGCTCTGCAAGTGGTGTTGGTGTACTCCATTTGCCATCTTTACCTAATTTAGTTTCAAAAATATCTGAGTGTAAATCTCCGGTTGTACCATCTGCTTTAGCTCCGGTAGAACCTTCGCGAGTTGAAGTGAAATACAATGTTGTGTTTTTTTTGTCGGCAAAGGCAGGGTTGTAATCTTGTTCTTTAGTATTAATCATCCCCATGTTTTCTAGTTTGTGACGAGTAGGATTATCAACCCATTTTTGAGCTAATTCGCAAGATTTGATTTCGTCCTCAGCACGTTTATCAGAAGGAACTTCTTTTTTGTAGTTTTCAAAAGCAGTTATAGCTTCGTTATACAGTTTTTGTTCTTTTTTAATGTCTCCAATCCAAAAGTTAGAAATAGGATCAGGGTATTTTGCAGCGATAGCCTTGGTATAGTAGGTTATTGCTTCGTTAAGCTCGTCGATATGACGGTAAGATTCTGCTGTACGGAAAAGTATTTTTGCTTTTTTTTCTGCCTTTTTTTCTTTTATGTAGGCTTTTTTGTACCAATCAATTGCGGTAAAATATTCTTGTGCAGAATAGGCCATATCCCCTTCTTTCATTGGGTTTTTCTGAGCAAAACCGCTAATAAAAAATGCTGCTGTAAATACAAGAGCTAAAGTAATTTTTTTCATCATAAATTAGATTTTTAAAATATAAACGACCGCTAAAATAACAATTAATGTTGATCCAAAAAACTTTTTTTTCTTTTTGAAGGGAAGAATTGCGGTTTTAACCGAATAAATGCTGGAATACGTCTTCCATCTTAGCCACACTAATTACCTTTATTTTATACTTATTAATATCAACGCCTTTTGTATTATATGCCGAAATGAACATTCGTTTAAAGCCAAGTTTCTCTGCCTCGGCAATACGTTGTTCTATTCGGTTTACAGGCCTAATCTCGCCTGTAAGTCCAACCTCAGCTGCAAAGCAAGTATCCTGTGGGATACACAAATCTTCGTTAGAAGAAAGAACGGCACAAACCACCGCCAAATCTATACCCGGATCTTCTACTTTAATACCACCTGCAATATTTAAAAACACATCTTTTACGCCAAGCCTAAAGCCGCAACGTTTTTCGAGCACTGCCAAAAGCATGTTTAATCTTCGTAAATCAAAGCCTGTGGAGGCTCTTTGCGGAGTTCCATAAGCTGCACTGCTTACCAACGATTGTATTTCAATCAACATAGGGCGTAAACCCTCCATACTGGCTGCAATAGCAACACCGCTGGTGGGTTCATCTCTGTGTGTAATTAATATTTCTGATGGATTACTTACCGCACGCAAACCAGTGCCGCGCATTTCATAAATACCAAGCTCGTTGGTGCTTCCAAAGCGGTTTTTGGTGGTACGAAGCAATCTGTAAACGTAATTTCTATCCCCTTCAAACTGAAGCACAGTATCAACCATGTGTTCTAATACTTTTGGTCCGGCAAGGCTGCCATCTTTCGTAATATGGCCAATCATAAAAACGGGAGTACCGCTTTCTTTAGCAAAACGCATCAACTCGGCAGCACATTCACGCACCTGACTAACACTTCCCGGACTTGATTCTATAAAGGAAGTATGTAAAGTTTGGATAGAATCTATAATGACTAAATTAGGTTCGTTCTGCTCTATTTGCTTGAAAATATTTTGGGTATTTGTTTCCGATAATATAAAACAAGAATCGTTTTGAATACCCACGCGTTCGGCGCGCATACGTATCTGTTGTTCGCTTTCCTCACCCGAAACGTATAAAATTTTAATGCCTTTTGCCTGAAGCGCAACTTGCAACATCAGGGTAGATTTACCAATACCGGGTTCTCCGCCAAATAAAACCAAAGAGCCTGCAACAACCCCACCGCCTAAAATTCGGTCTAATTCGCTATCGTTGGTAGAAAAACGTTGTTCGTTTTCAACTGTAATTTCGTTTATTAATTGCGGCTTGCGTGCTTTGCCTAAAGAAGTAGAACCGCTGTTGTTTTTGGTTTCTTTTACGGTAATTTCTTCTACAAAAGTATTCCACGCTTCGCAAGAAGGGCATTTACCAAGCCATTTGACTGATTGGTAACCGCAACTCTGACAAAAAAAAGAGGATTTAGATTTAGCCATAATGAAGATGTAAAAGTAAATAAAAGAAAAGCCAAATTCTAATAAACATCTTTTAACCACATAGAAATATCGTTTGTTTTAGATAGAAAGTTCGGGATAGTAAAGCTTTGCTTCTTTACATAGGGTTCTATGTTTTAAAAACTTGTTTTTTACCTTGCAAGTTCAGATAATAAAATCCCTATGTACCTATGTGTTTAAAATTGAAAGAAAACCTAAATTCTAATTACTTTTGCAACCCATATGCCAAATAAGCTTGAAAAATTTGCGGAGTTTGATACATTTAAAAATTGTACTTATCTGCCGTTCGAAAAAATTAAAGATAGACATCCTTTCTCTGGAAAATGGAAGCAGGAATATTTTGAAAACCAAAATCCTATTGTGCTTGAATTGGGCTGTGGCAAAGGAGAATACACGGTTGGACTCGCAAAAAACAATCCCGATAAAAACTACATTGGTGTTGATATTAAAGGTAATCGTATTTGGGCAGGCGCAAAATTTGCCACTGAAAACAAGATGCTGAACGTGGCATTTGTTCGTACCCGAATTGATTTTATAGAATATTGTTTTGCAGAAAATGAGGTTGATGAAATTTGGATAACCTTTCCCGATCCGCAACCACAAAAAACACGCACGCGCCAACGACTTACCCATCCTATGTTTTTAAACAGGTATAAAAAGCTTTTAAAAAAAGGTGGTTTGGTTCATCTAAAAACAGATAGCACAAGTTTTTATGAATATACGTTGGAGGTAATTGCTGAAAATAAATTAGAATTACTTTTTTCTACCAATGACTTGTACGCAAACAATCCATCTGGTAACCCAGAACTAACCAATATACAAACCTATTACGAGCAACTGTTTTCGGCCAAAGGCGAAAAAATAAAATACTGTTGCTTTAAACTAAACTAAATTTACGCCATGCAATTACTAACACCCGAAAACTGGAAAGACTACGAATTGCTTGATGTGGGCGATTTTGAAAAACTAGAACGCTTTGGTCAGTATGTTACTATTCGTCCTGAGCCACAAGCTGTTTGGGCTAAAACATGGAGCAATGCCGATTGGGAAAAACAAGCGCATGTAAAATTTATTCCACGATCGAGTTCTGCCGGCGATTGGAAAAAGTTTAAGCAAATGCCCGATCAGTGGAAGATCAATTATAAATTCAAACTTCCAAACTTAAAAGAGTCGGAAATTAATTTCAGATTGGGATTAACGTCATTTAAGCACGTAGGCGTTTTTCCTGAACAAGCTGTTAACTGGGATGCAATTTTTACTTTTCTTTCGGGAATTGAAAAACCAAAATTTTTAAATTTATTTGCTTACACAGGCGGTGCATCATTGGCTGCGCGTGCTGCCGGTGCTGATGTTACACACGTTGATAGCATTAAACAAGTAGTTACCTGGGCAAATGAAAATATGCAAATTTCTAACTTAGATAACATACGTTGGATGGTTGATGATGCCCTGAAATTCATTAAAAAAGAAGCTCGTAGAGGTAATTTTTATCATGGAATTATTTTAGATCCTCCGGCGTATGGTCATGGTCCTAACGGAGAGAAATGGCAGTTAGAAGATAACATTTCAGAAATGATGAGCGAAGTTTTAAAGGTTTTAAACCCTGATAAACACTTACTTATTTTAAATGCATACTCGCTTGGTTTTAGCAGCATAATAATTGAGAACTTTTTACGTTCTTATGCTAAACAACATCAGTCTGCCTTACAAACCGGCGAATTATATTTACAAGCAAAGAGCGGTGTAAAGCTTCCGCTGGGTGTTTGGGGCAGGCTTACTAAGTAGTGCATGCAAATAAAAAGTTACGTAACGCATAAAAATA
>CAIXZI010000590.1 GCA_903923915.1 uncultured Bacteroidota bacterium | reverse complement strand
GCGGTCAATCTACCAGCGCACACCCTCACCGGCTGCGCTATTGGTAGTATAAAATGTTTAACCCTTTAAAGTCTCAAAAAATGAAAAAAAAAGATTTAATTTTAACCATTATCGCTATTGCCTTAGGCGTAACGATAGCTTTATTAACCTCTTGCAGTGATGTTCTTTGTCCTGCTTATGCTTCCAATCACACCCATACAACACGGAGGTAATATGGAAAACATAAAAGTATTATTAACAGCGTCAGAAATTCAATCCATTGTAATGGCTATGGAGGAAAAAATAGACAGGCTAAAAGGCTTGAATCTTATGGACAAAACAAGGATAAAGAATATGGAGTTATTAAAAGAGTTTTTAGAATCGCATATTTAATTAACCAATTAACCAATTAACCAATTAACCCAATAAATTAACATAGTCTCAAAACAACATGAAAACAGTAGTAACCCCTCAGACAGTAGCTCACCTTTGGGCTAATCAGGAACAAAACGAAGCCCGTACACCCGGATCAGGTAATTTATTCTTTAATGGTAACTCCATTTACAGCTATGGACACCATTTTGAAATTGCAAGGCACGTAATAAACACAAAGGGCGAAAAAGCCGCGCTATTTACAACCCGTACTTATAGTAATACTACATCCAGACATATTAGCATTGTTAGAAGCGCATCGAGCCATTTGGAAAGAATATACGTACCCGCAAAGGATTTAAGCGATCCTGAAAGTAATTTTAATTGTTGGTTATCTCTTATGGAAGATGCCGCCAGCGGATTAGTAAAGGCAAAGAAGCCCGAAATATATACCGATAAGATACAGGGCTATTTTAAAGCCGCTGAACGATTTGCAGCCTTCTTTGGTTATGAGATACCACAATCATTAATTGAAGCCTCTACAATAGCCAATAAAGAGCAATATGTAGAATTTACCAGCGCAAAGAATGAACGTATAGAACGTGCTAATAAAATAAAGGCCGAACGCTTAGAAAAAGAGTTAAAAGAAGCGGTTAAATTATGGCACGGTGGTAAAAATGTTAGGATAAGCGGCGAATACTCTTATTTACGTATCAATAACGATAGTGTACAAACATCACAGGGCATAAACATTGATTTTAACACAGCTAATAGCTTTTACGCTACTGTTTTAAAGATCATTGCTAAGGGTGGCTGTAAAACCTGTAATATGCGTTTTATGGAGCATTACGATGTATTAGAAATAAACGCTAAGTTTATCCGTGTTGGTTGCCATAAAATAGAAGTTAAGGAGATAAAAAGCATAGCTAAAAAATTAAATTGGTTGCCTATTGCAGCATAACGATACCTCTCTCAAGGAATTGAGACTACCTTTAGAAAAGGTCAGCCAGCCCGAACGACTGTATTAATTTACGGGTTCGGGTATTGGTGGTGCCCGATATTGGGTAATTAATTTGTCTCAAAAATGAAATCAAATGTATCAAGAAGCCAGCTACACAGTGCTGTAATATCGCTTCAAAACGTATCTAAGCAAATCCAGGGGGTTGAACACTATTTAACCAACAACCAAAAGGCAAACTTCGCCGCATTTATCGAAATGATAACAAACGAAATAGACGAAGCGTTAAACGCAGCAACCATAAAAAAGTCTCAAAATGGAAATGCAAAAACACAATCCTGATTATAAACTGATCAGCGTAATTATTGACGGTAAAGAACTTGTTTATGGTGAAACTAACACAGGCTTAAATCCAGGCTTAGAAGTTTACCACTTAATAGATGGAGATATTTATAAAGGCCACTATTACAGCCGTAGGTACACAGGGCGTAAAATGCCCATGAAGTACGATATATTAGCCATGTCCTTAAAAAAGTTAATCCCTTATTGCGAAGCTGGGCAAAAACTTGATTTAACCCGTGCCGAATACCAACAGTTAATCCCATTACTAAAAGTAGCGTAAACAATCAATTACAGTTACCCAGTATAGCAACAGAAAATAATTAATCATAAAGCAGTTTCAAATGTCAATCTTAAATCAGGTAACCACACAGACAAAGCGGGTAACGCTAATGTCACTAATTAACCCGGTAGCGTATCGGGTAAGAGTTGAGGACTACAATGATGAAACCAATAAGTTTGAACTTTCGGAAAGTTATGGGAGCCCTCACCTTATCGACTGTCAAATCAATTTCCAATTAGAAACCTATTCGTTATGAAAGTTCTTTTGGCCTGCGAGTTTTCCGGCACCGTAAGGGACGAGTTTATTAAGCTGGGGCACGATCCCATAAGTTGCGATTTAGAGCCGTCAGTAACGCCGGGGCCACATTATCGGGGCGATGTGATGGATATTATAAACGATGATTACGATTTAATAATAGCGTTTCCACCATGCACCCATTTAGCGGTAAGCGGGGCTAAACATTTTGCTCAAAAGATAGCGGACGGCAGACAGCAACAGGGTATTGACTTTTTTATGGCGATGGTAAACGCACCTTGTAAGCGTATAGTGATAGAAAACCCCATCGGCATAATGAGCCGGGTATATCGCAAACCGGATCAGATTATACAGCCGTGGCAATTCGGGGATCCATTTCAGAAAACAACTTGCTTATGGCTTAAAAATATGCCATTGTTAAAACATACTAAAATTGTAGATAAAGGAGATTTTTATATCTCCCCCAAAACAGGTAAAAAGCTGCCGTCATGGTATGGGGATGCCACAGGGGAGGACGGGAAGAAATTAGCCTACGGAAGCGATTCAATGAAGAAAGTTAGAAACAAGACCTTTCCTGGAATTGCGAACGCTTTTGCTACTCAATACACAGATTACATTTTAAACCATAAAGAATTAACCCTCTTTTAACATTTCCGGCAGGACGTAAACAACGCTAAAAACCACATATTATGAAAATAAAAATTGAAATCAAAAACCGCTGGACCGGCAAAGTTATATTCGAGTTTAAAACCGAAAATAATACAGTTACCAAAACCGTTAACGAGTATGTTAGGCAGACTAAAGAAAAGGGTAATATATTTTCCCGTGCAGACCTGACCGATGCAGACCTGACCGATGCAGACCTGACCCGTGCAAACCTGACCCGTGCAGACCTGACCCGTGCAAACCTGACCCGTGCAAACCT
>CAIXZI010000589.1 GCA_903923915.1 uncultured Bacteroidota bacterium | reverse complement strand
TCCTGGTGTAAAGTGTCTCTTACTTTTATTTGTTGCTTAACTAGGTCTGGCATTGTTCTATTGATAAAACTAATTCCGTTCTTCCCATTTTGGTCATTTGGATTTATTTCAATCGCCCTAATAAAGTCATAATAAGCCATTAGCGGTAGACTAATCCTCATATAAGACTGGCCTCTTTGTGAATAGATATCGTTATCATATGAATTAAGATGTTGGGCAGTGGTATAACAGTCTATGGCAAGTTGATTTTGTTTCATGTCATAATATGCATTCCCTAAGTTGTAGTGATATTGAAACATATCATTTTTTAAAAATATCGCTTTCTTATAATCTGAAATTGCTTCTTGATATTTACCCAAGGCTTTATAAATTTGCGCCCTGACATGAATTTTTTCGGGATCATTTGGCTCAAGAGATATTGCTTGGTTTATTAACAACATTCCTTTGTCAACTTCTCCGGATTCTACTAATTGAATTCCGTTTCTAATAATTTGGTCATTATCCATAATTATAAATTTAATATTTGTCCTGCGCTACAAAAAATGTCAGAGGTCAACCGTTGTTAAACCAATGCTTGTTGTCGACCGCGACTTGTCCCCGGGACGAGTCGCATTTGTTGCAGCTAACGTTCTACGGCTTGGCAGTCGGCGGCATAGCAAATATAGTATATTTTCCGCCGCTGCTGCACAAGCCGTTGTTATAAACAGGGCGGTTACTAACACTTACATTTCTGCTGTATAGGTGTCTGCCGTTACGTTTTAATATTGTCCGATTTAAAAGCAATTGCCTTTTTAATATGCCACTTTAGTCTTTCATAAGAACCATTGTCTAAAGCTCTTTGACCTGTCAACATACTGCTAAAAAATACCGGTGTATTATTCCATATATATGTCCCGAGTGTATTGTCAAATACTAAGTCGTAACCAAGCCAAACATTTTTCTTCAAAATTTTGTCTTGGTCTTTACCTAAAAATTTTGCTGCTAATGCGTTTGAAACTATAATTACTTTTGGAGACGCTGCTTTAATTAATTTGTCTGTTATTTTAAGTTGCTCCCAAATAAAATCTCTACCGACTTCTTCTTCTAAAATATCATGGATTTTATTTTGGTTTGTTTCTCTGAAATAAAGTAAGTCTAAATGCGACCAAGCTATTTGGCAATGTTCGGAAATGTCTACGAACTTTTTAAAATAGGGATAGTCCGCAGTTTGATTTGTCTGATAAAAATCAACTTCACACCTGCTTGCAGGTGTTGGCTTTTCGCCATTTAAACGCGAAGGATTAATACCTATGAATAACAAGCTGTTTTTTAGGATATTCTTCGGAGCAGTTGGAGTATAAACACAAAAGTCTTTATACTTTTCATTAGACCAAATTTCTCTTATATTATTTCTAATTTCATTTTCTATATTAAAAACAGTGTCAACATTCATTGCGACTATTATTTAAGTTTGACAATTACAATTAATGATAGAAGTACAACAAAAAGCAATATAAACGCCCAATACTTATTTAAGATTTTCTTTCTCTTTAATTTTAAAAGTTCTTTTTCGTAATGCTTTATAGTTTCTAAATCTGTTGTTAATTGTTTTAACCTAACAACACCAATTTTGTATTGCTGTAAACATTGATTTAATGTTTGGTTGTTTTGTTGGGCAATTTTAGAACTTGATATGTCCCATTTATACCCCATTAACTGAACTGAAATTGTATCAAGCTTTTGTTTGGTTTCTTCTAAATCATTTGTGAAGCTTAAATTTATTATGCTATTTAACGAGTTGCCAATGGGAACAGCTTCGTCGTCATCTGATGAATCTACCTTTACTTTTTTAGTTAATGGTTTCTTTGAACTGTTTTTGCCATTTTCAATACCTTGTTTTATTTGTTCTACTTCACTTTTTGTAAAACCATGAGTTGAGATTTTAGTGCCACCGGCATAAATTGTTATTGTCGAATAGCCAATTGCTGGTGTATTTATTTCAACAGATGCAATATTAACGAAGTCAAAATATTTTGATTCACCGCTAAATAGTCCTGGTATTTTTACTGTTATTCCAGCAGGTTCAAGTTGAATTTCTGGTGGGAATAGTTTATTTCCTTCTGAAAGTCGAGATGCTATAAATTTCATTTGTAAATATTTTTCATTTGTAGTGTCCGTTTTGATATTAATATGTGTCAGCAGTTAACTTGTCCGACGGAGAAGTCGACCGCCTTGTTTATAACGTTTTGCGGCTACCCGAAGGGCGGGACTTTTACCACAAAACTTGATTTGAAAAACTAATGTTTGATTAACCACAAAACTGTCTTTGGAACACGAAACCCCGCCTTTTGGGTAGGTGCTGTTACAAGCTGGCCTTCTGTCCACCGAGTAGTTGAAACGCTTTACTGTCAACGGTTTTGGTGTCTGTTTAGCAACTGATTTTTGTCTTTCGTTGGGTTGTGCGGTTGCGTATTTTTTATTTTCAGAAGGGAAGGGAAATTTTTTTAATTCAATTTTTTCAGGGTGGGGCAGGCACACTCTTTGCCAAGTTTTGGCTTGTGTGTCGGCTTGTGCGACTTGGCAATGTGTGTGAATGCTGCGTGGGTTCATTAGTTCTGATTTTTCTTAAAATTCTCTGCTTGTTCAAAAATCTCAACATATACTTCGTCTCTCTCAACTGGTGGATAACCAAACTCGTCAAGTAAGAGAATGAGGCCAACTTTTAAAGCTGATTTAATGTCGTTACGTTTGTTCCAGTCAGGGAATTTGGCTTGTCCGTCAACAAGGTCTTTCACGGCTTTTGCAAGGTCAATCATTTTGTCTTCAGGATATTTGAAGTCATATTTTACACACAGCTCTTTCAAAATGTCGTAAAATGCTTTTTCTTCAAAGTCAATTCCTAAAGCATCTCCTGCCGAAAATTCTTTGTGAACTTCCCAAATCAAATCTGTCAAAGCGGAAGCCATTTCTTCATACACTTCACTTCTCAAAATGTCGTTTGCATCACGGTCGTTGTAGCGTTCAACCAAGGCTTGCATTTTCTTGGTGAAGTCAATTCCTTTTACTCGGTTTACTTTTTTAATTTCTGCAATCACTTTAGCCAATAGCTGTTGTAGCAATTTTATTTTTGTATTCGGCAATTTGATTTTATCAATCTTCGCTAAATAATCTTCATCAAAAATGTCTTGTTCGGTTTCTGCTTCGTCACCAAGTTTAAAAATTTCTTCTACACCTTCACTTTGCAACGCTTCTTTTATCATTTCCCGAACTTTAGCGTTCATCTGTGCTGTGTCGGGTGCATTGCCTTTTGTAAGTTTGAAAACTATGGAACGAACTGCCAAATAGAAGTGAGTATAATCTCTTTCTATCTGCGTTAATTGTTCGCTTCCTGCACAAATATCATAAGCGGCTTTTAGTCGCTTTACCAAGCCCATAAATCGGGTTTCAAATTCTTTGGATTGTTGCACATATTCGGCTGCTAAATTCAAAGTGTTTAATTGCTGAATGGTTGTGCCTTTGAAATATTTTGAATTGTCAAATGTGTGGAACAGTTTAGCCAAAAGGTCTAAATGATTTCTTACAATGATGATGGATTCAGCAATGTCTTCAAAATTGTCTTTGTCCCCTTCGCTGTATTGCTTCAACGCCAAATTCATTTGTGTTTTAATGCCGATATAATCCACTACCAAACCTTTGTTCTTGCCTTCAAACTTGCGGTTTACTCTTGATATGGTCTGAATTAAATTGTGTCTCTGAATCGGTTTATCAATGTAAATGCTATCTAAGAATGGCACATCAAAACCTGTGAGCCACATATCAACTACAATGGCGATTTTGAAATTCGATTTTTCGTTTTTGAATTGTCGGTCTAATTCTTTGCGTTGGTCCTTTGTTCCCAACAAATCATACATTTCCTTCGCATCATCTTGTCCTCTGGTGGCAATGAGTTTAATTCGCTCAATTGGTTTCAGTTCTCGTTTGTCTTTGTCGGTGAGTTCTGCACCTTCTTCGGCTGCTCGTATTTCGTTCCATTCGGGTTTTATTTCAATGATGTTTTTATACAACTCATAAGCAATTTCACGAGTGCTACACACAAACATTGCTTTTCCTTTTACAGTTGAACCTTCTGAAACCCTTTTTTCATAATGGTTTACAAAGTCTTCGGCAACTGCTTTTAAACGGTCAGGGTCGCCAATGATGGCATACATCTGTGCCATTTCTTTTTTGCTTTGCTCTATCTGATTTTCGTTGCTTCCTATTTCAGCACATTTGGCGTAATAATCTTCAATCTCTTTGAGTTTGGAATTATTCAACAACACTTTTGCTGCTCGGCCTTCATACACAATCCGCACCGTGATTTCATCTTTCACTGATTCTGTCATTGTGTAAGCATCAACCACTTTTCCAAACACATCAAGCGTTGCGTCTATTGGTGTTCCTGTGAAACCTACAAATGTTGCATTGGGTAATGAATCATGTAAGTATTTGGCGAAGCCATACGTTTTAGTAACGCCTTTTTCGGTTACTTTCACTTTTTGGTCAAGATTTACTTGGCTTCTGTGTGCTTCGTCAGATATACAAATTACATTAGGTCTATCGGTAAGAAGTTGTGTATCCTCTGTAAACTTGTGAATGGTGGTTAAAAAAACGCCTCCGCTTTGTCTGCCTTGAATTAATTCTCTTAGGTTGGCTCTACTCTCTACACTCACCACAGTGTTGTCACCAATAAAGTTTTTGGCATTGGTAAATTGTCCCGAAAGTTGGTCGTCTAAATCGGTGCGGTCAGTAATTAAAACAATGGTTGGACTTTCAAAATATTCGCTTTTCATCAACAACCTTGTCAAGTAAAGCATTGTGAAACTCTTACCGCAACCAGTGGCACCAAAGTAAGTTCCGCCTTTTCCGTTTCCTTCGGGCTTTTGGGCTTTTTTTATGTTGTCATATAAGGCTCTTGCCGCATAGTATTGAGGATAGCGACAAACTATTTTTTCGTTTTTCTTAGAACTATCAGGAATGTAAATGAAGTTGCGAATAATATCACGTAAACGGTTTTTATGAAACATTCCCTGAATGAGTGTAAACATACTGTCGATGCCGTCCACATCTTTTGCCAAACCTGCCACTCTACGCCAGCCATAGAAAAACTCATACGGGGCAAAGAATGAACCTGACTTGTTGTTTACGCCATCACTAATAACGCAAAAAGCATTGTATTTAAACAGCTCGGGAATGTCTCTGCGGTAACGAACAGTTAATTGCTTGAATGCATCATAAATAGTGGCTTCTTCACGAATGGCAGATTTAAATTCAAATACTACCAAAGGCAAACCATTGATGTAAACAATGCCGTCAGGAATTCGTTTTTCTGAACCAACAATTTCTAACTGGTTTACGAATTTGTAAATATTATTGTCGGCAGGATAAACTTCTTCGGGTTCGGCTGCAATAGAAATTAATTGGTCTGCATCGGGTTGGCGGTGTTTGTTTAAGCCTGCGTAATTAATCAGTTGAATATAAATGTCCTTTTGGCTGCGGTCTTCACGTTTGAGAATAAAACCATCAGAAAGCATTTTTAAAAATGTTTTGTTGCTCTCATAAAGGTCGGAAGCGGAAAGGGATTTGAGTTGAAGAATAATAGATTTGATTTCGTTTACCGTAATGCCTTGCCCAGCGTATTGAGTTAAAAGAAATGTTTGTAAATCTTCTTCAATCAATACTTCGTCTGGCTTACGAGTTATCGTAATGCCCAAATGGTGGGGAAAGCCTTCTTGCCCCAACAACTCGGTAAACGCCTTTTCTAATTTTTCTTCGGTGAATTTCATTTATTAATAATTACCCTTTGACATTTTTGCATATAATACTTTCGATAGTTCAGAATAACAATAATCTTTTTTTGCTGCGATACTAAATTGGCTATCTAAAATTTGAAATATTTTCGTTCCCTTTTTAAGAATATTCTCAACTGGAACTACAATTTTGTATTGCTTCAAAATTTCTGTTTTAAGATTATTAAATACACTTCCGTTGCTTGATGAAACTATTTGTTGTCTGTTAACCAATAAAAAATTATAGAGTAGTTCTTTTGAAATTCCTTTATAATCATTAAAAATTAACCACCCATCGTGAACACAAGCATCAATCATCATAAATTTTGGCAATCCTGGTGATGCACTGTTTGAAAGTATCAAGGTGCCAATTTTAACTTTTCGACTTTTGGGAACACCTTCCTTTGAAATAAATTGTTTGGTTTCAAATAAATATTTAGTGGCACAGGCAGTAGCATCAGAAATTTTAACCCAAGGCATACCTGAATTATCATTACTCATATATTCCTCAATTGGTCTTGGAGATGCACCTCTAATAATATTCACTGTGTCTTCTAAATTTTTCACTTCCCACCCCTTAGGAATCTCCTTCCCCAATTCCTCATTCCAAACCATTTCCCCACCATTACTTTTATATGGCTTTCCGGTTTCATCAGGAAATTCAAACTCCACAAACCACTGCTTATAAATCGCCTGTGCGGTTTCTTCCAGTTTTTGTATCAGTTGTTGGTTAAGGGCTATGCGGTTTTGTATTGCGTTGTATTCTTTTACAATTTCTCTTTGTTTGTCTATTTTTGGAACGGGCAAAAGAGTGTTGCACATTTCTTCCCAATCAAATATTTCTCTTGCACTCCCGTGGCTTTTAAATCTTGCATACCTATCAAACTCAGGTCTGCGAAACCACATCATTAAATATTCAGCATCCAGTTCGTTGTTGTCTTTTACTTCAAAAGGAATGTAAGCCTGAGAAATTAAAGCTTTATCATAATCATTGAACAATGCAATAGTAATTTTATCGCCATTCCTCGAAGTAACAGGACCAAAAGCAAATTGATTTTTATATATGGTTCTATATGTTGACATATCCGTTCCTATTGTATTTGCAATAGAAGGAATAAACTTTTTTTGAATACTCAAACCCATTAATGGCAAATCACCTAAATCATTATTTCGCCCAACAACAGGCTGAATATATTTGCCTAAAGGTTTATAATTTGATTTCATAACCCAATTCTTTAAATACGGTTAGCAAATCATTTTTACTGGAGGCTTCAGCTTTTAGCAAGTCGGCAAATTCGCCTTTTAGCGTTTGCATTTTTTCGTCAAAGTCAATGTTCTCATCTCGGTTTACAAACTCAATGTATTTGCTTGGCACAAGCGAAAAATCTTTTTTGGCTACTTCTTCAAGCGAAGCGGAATAGCAAAATTCAGGTGTGTTTTCAATTTCTTTGGTTTGCCACTGGTGGTAATTGCTTGTTACCTTTAAAATATCATCATCAGAAAACTGTGTGTATTTCTTTTCAAACGGTTCGCCCAATTGTCGCAAATCCATAAACAGAATTTCTTTTTCACGTTCACGGTATTGGCGTTTTTCATCGCCAATATTTTTGCTTTGTTTTTTTTTATTTTTATTCAAAATCCAAAGCGTAACACTTATGTCGGTTGTGTAGAATAGGTTTCGAGGCAATACCAAAATGGCTTCCACCAAATTATTTTCAATCAGCTTTCTGCGTATTTTGTATTCTTCGCCACCACCACTTAATGCACCATTTGCCAATATAAAACCTGCAATTCCATTTTCGGAAAGTTTAGAAACCATATTTAAAATCCAACCATAATTGGCGTTGCTTTTGGGTGGCACATCATAACCTCTCCAACGTGGGTCGTCTTTCAATTCATTTTCGGCTCGCCAATCTTTTTGGTTAAAAGGCGGGTTTGCCATTATGTAATCGGCTTTCAAGTCTTTGTGCTGGTCGTCTGCAAAAGTGTCGGCAGCTTTTTCGCCAAGGTTTCCGCTAATGCCTCGTATAGCAAGGTTCATCTTTGCCAGTTTGTATGTGGTATTGGTGTATTCCTGTCCGTAAATAGAAATTTCTTTATTGTTGCCATTATGTGCTTCAATAAACTTGATAGACTGAACAAACATACCACCTGAACCACAAGCAGGGTCATAGATAATTCCTTTGTAGGGTTCAATCATTTCGGCAATCAGGTTTACAATGCTTTTAGGCGTGTAAAATTCCCCTTTGCCTTTTCCTTCTGCCAATGCAAATTTTGAAAGGAAGTATTCATACACTTTGCCTACAACATCTTGCTTGGGGTCTTTGGTGGTGTCAATGTCGTTAATGGTATCAAGCAAAGAAGCCAGTTTGGTTACATCTAAACCCAAACGAGAAAAGTAATTGTCGGGCAATGCACCTTTCAATGCTTTGTTGTTTTTCTCAATGGTGTGCAGGGCGGTGTCAATGAGCAATGCAATGTCGTTTTGTTTGGCTCTTTTTATCAGGTAACTCCAACGGCTGGTTTCTTCTAAGAAAAACACATTGTTCATATTGTAGAACTCAGCCATTTCAATGTATTTGTCTTTGCCTTCGGCAATGAGTTTGGCTCGGTGTTCTTCAAACTTGTCGCTGGCAAATTTTAAGAAAATTAATCCTAATACAACGTGTTTATATTCGGCTGGCTCAACGCTTCCTCTCAATTTATTTGCTGCTTCCCAAAGGGTAACTTCAATTGCTTTTTCTTTTAGTTCTTTCTTCTGTTTTGCCATTTTATGGTGTTACTATTTTATATTATTTCTGTCGGCTAAGTTAAGTTTTAAATGTTCAATGTCATTGTCGGTGCGTGGGCAAAAAATGGCTCTTTTGGTTTTGCGAAGGGTCGGCTTGAGTGTCGGGCAAAACCAAATGTGCCATTTGTGCGGCTGGCTAAAAATTGAATTAAAAAAATGTGCGGTGGGGAAAATAAAAAATACAGAAGGGTCGGCAATGAGTGTCGGCTCAGTTGCTGTCCAGTTGCAATATGTTCTGTATGTCGTTGGTCACCTGTCAAAATTAGCGTTTCATTTTATGTTTAAAGTCGTCCGTTTGGTCGTTGTTGTGTCGTCTGTTAGGCTTGCTTGTAACGTTTTCTGGCTTGGCGAAGGTGGCGATTTTCACCACAAATGTTGATGCGGAGAACCAATTTTTGATTAACCACAAAACTGTCTGCGGAGAACTGAACCGCCACTTTTGCCAAACCAGTGTTACCGGCTGGCATATTTCTCGGAGATGATTTGTCCATAAATTTTTTCTGCTGTCTGTGTCGGTGAAAGTCCTGTAGTGTCAACTTGAAATTCGCTTTTGTGTTTCCATTTAATTACATCGTCATTTAGTCGTTTGCAAATCGGAAAGTCTTTGAACTCAGGATTTGTCCGCAAGTCTAATCTTCTTTTCAACTCGTCATCGGTTGTAAAAAGTCCAAATATTTTTATTGAAAGGTCTTTGTCAAGTTCATAAAGTGTTTCAAGATACTTATTGATTTTGTCACCGCTGAATGTGTCGATTACAATTACTGGACTAAAGCCCAATTTAAGAAAGTCGTGAACTAAACCTGTTGATACTTGCAATATGTCAATGTGTTCTTGTTGATTTTTCCAATCAACTGAAATTACCATGTTGCGAATTGTGTCAACTTCTAACCTCACGCCTTTGGGAAAAGATTGTGATAAACTTTTCGCTGTTTGCGACTTGCCAGAACCAGGGCAACCTCTAAGAATAATTATGTCAAGTGTCTTGTCTTGCATTAGTTGAAAAGAAGTGTTTGGGGTTTGTTGCAGGACATATTTTTGCAAGGCAAATTGCAAGTTTTCATGATTTTAGAAATTTCTGTTGAACGCTTTGTTGATAGAATTTCAATTATGTCTTGTTTGCCAATGTTGCCCAATGGCTGTTTCGCTAATGGAATTCTGCGGTGGTCAAAACACTTTACTACATCTCCGTTTGGATAAACGCAAATGTTTTTCCTTGCTGCACATGGTGTGTCGTTGTCGTAATTTACTTTTTCTGTTGTTTCGTGATTATTCCAATGTCCGCCAAAATCTTGATTAAATTGTGTGTTGTGCTGAATACCTTGTTGTTTGCACCACTCAATCACTTTTGGAATTTCTTCTGCTGATTCTTTTGAAAGGACTGATTGTATTCTCAACTGGTCGCCTAAGATTTGTTTTGCAAGCATAATTTTAGGCATTACGATGTCGAAGTTTTTCTTGCCTCTGAATTCATTCCACTTTTCTCTCTCAACGGAATCAACTGAAATTACAAGGATGTGTCCAAGTTCTTTGTATCTAGTCAAAAATTCTTCGTCAAGAAATCTTGCGTTTGAAACTATTACCATTGGAACATCTAATTTCTTTGCTTCTTCGGCTATTAGCATTACATCTTTTTTGAAAAGCAATGGCTCTCCACCTGTCAATGTAACTTGATATAAATTGTGATGAAGTCTATTTAGGCACTTAATGAAATGAGTAATCATTAAATGTTGGTCTCGGGGTTCTGGTCTTTCCCAAATTCCACACTTTGGGCAACGGTCATTACAAGCGTTTGTAATCATGTAAATTAATTCGTTGCCTTTCACTCCGTAAAATCTTCTAATTGGAGTTTTATACCACCTATAAATACTCCATTCAATTGTCTTGAGTAAAACCATAGGAGCTACTAAAAGTGGATTCTTTACTCGCTTTGCGAATGGTCGCATTTCTCCAAGGTAATCACCGATTACATGAGTAACTCCTTGCTTGTTTTTTTTAAGACTGTATATTAGACTCATGTATATTTCCTTTATAAATTGATTCTGAAGCGTCCCACATTAAAACGGTGTGTCCTTCGTAAACTGTTGCACTTGAACTTTTATATTTCTTGAACAGCTTCATAAACTTGTTGAAACCTGAAATAGAATTTTTGTAACCGTAGTCGTGCCACAACTTTGCTTCGGGGCAAAAACCGATTTTGTATTTGCTCCGCATACGCAAACACAAATCAACATCTTCGCCAGCAGCAGTCGGAAATCTTTCATCAAAACCGAACTGCTCCACTACAAAAGATTTGATTCCAAAATTTAGCGAAGGCATATACCACAACTCCTTTCTGACGGGAAGTAGCCACTTTCCTGCAAGTGTTCCGTTAATGTCGTGGTAATAGTCAAGAAGTGTCTTGCCCCAAGAATAAGTCATTCCTCCAACTGCTCCAAAGTCAGATTGCATAAGAAAGGAAGTCATTTGTTTATTCCAATCTTTATCTAAAATGCAATCGTGGTCGGTAAACAAAAGACAATCAGCACCTGTGGTGCTGATTGCTTTTTCTATTCCGATATTTCTTGCTCTTGCAGGTCCTCCATTTACGTCCAATGCTATGAAGTAAACAAAGTCGTGTCGAACTTTATATTTCAAAGGGCTTGCATCGTCAACGAGATAAACATTGTCAAAGCGTTGTGATTGTTGCTGAACGCTGTCCAATAACCTGTCAAGACAGTTAATGTCCCACTGGGTTTTGAGGTAACAAGGAATTATTAATGCACTCATTTTCTGTCAAATTATTGTTCGTCTGTTTATGGTTAGCACTGTCCCCTATGCTTGCCGGTAACTTGTTTATATAAAGGGTTTTTCTACGCAAAACCCTTTAAAAACAACCAAAAATAGTTGGCTTTGCCCGGTTTTGTTTTTTACTACCTCTGTTTTATTTCT
>CAIXZI010000588.1 GCA_903923915.1 uncultured Bacteroidota bacterium | reverse complement strand
TGGTGTTGTTTTTTGTGCTGTTATCGTTGGGGATTATTGTGTTTGCGTATCTTAAAATTAAAAATAAGAATAAACTTTTGCACCAATCAAATGCCGATTTAGAAAATCTTGCCCATCAAAAACAAATCCTTTTAAAAGAAGTACATCATCGGGTAAAAAATAATTTAACCACGCTTAAAAGTCTTTTTTACTTACAGGCCAAATCATCTGATAAAGAAGAGGTAAAATTGGCTTTAGAAGAATGTCAGCAACGCATACAATCTATGGCGCTTATACACCAAAGTTTGTATGAAGAAAATGAGAATGAAAAAATAGAGTTTCTGCATTTTTTAAAACAATTGTTTAATGAGTTAGAACTATCTAGCAAACCTGCCGATAAAGAAATTGATATTGAGTATAAGGGCATGAACTTGGAGTTAGATATGAGTACGGCTTTATTTCTTGGGCTAATATTAAACGAATTGGCAACTAACTCATACAAATATGCTTTTAAAGAAAAACAAATAGGCACAATAGGGGTAGAGTTGCAAAAAAAAACCAAGCAATTAACCGTAATTTATTACGATACCGGCGCAGGATTATCTTTTGATTATGAAGATCAAAAAGGTGGCTTTGGTTTTAAATTAATGCGTATTTTAACAGAGCAAATTAACGCAGTTATTAGCTATCAAAAATTACCAAACAAATCACAATTTAAAATAGAAATACCGCTTGACCAATAACTTAAACATACTAATTATTGAAGACGAATTGCTGATAGCCGAAATGCTAAAAGAAATGTTGTTAGAGCTTAATTACAAAGTGGCAGGCATTGCCAAAAATTACGCTATAGCAGCTGATGTGCTTAAGAGAAACAATGAAATTAATTTTGCTATTTTAGACATAAACCTTAACGAAACAAAAACCGGTTTAGATGTGGCGCAGCTAATAAATAACCAGCGTAAAATCCCCTTTATTTTTCTTACTTCTTATTCTGATAAAAAAACGTTTAAAGAAGCCATTGAATTAAAGCCCGAAGCTTATTTAATAAAACCTTTTAGTAAAATGGATTTATTTACCACTTTAGAAATTATTAAGGCGCGAACCTTAGATACCGAAAGAACCGTTGTTATAAAAGATGGGCATTTAAGCGTTAAAGTAAAACTATCGGCTATCTTATGGCTTAAAAGCGAAAACGTTTATGTAGAAGTAAAAACTACTGAAAAAACGTATGTGGTACGAAATAGTTTAGATAAATTTTTAGAAGAATTAGCCGACGATATTTTCTTTCGCATACATCGTTCGTATGCGGTAAACGTAAATCAGGTAAAAGCTGTTAACGGACAGTACGTACTTATTGGCGAAGAAAAAATACCACTCTCTCGCAAATTTAGAGATGATTTATTACTGAGTTTTAACAAGTAATTATTTCTTTAACGTGTTTGATTAACTAATAATTAAACTGCTGTTAGCGGTAGTTTTCTTGTCGCCAATATTGTTAACTTAAAATGTTTTGAACTTCTTTTTTTAATTGAGGTAAAACTTTTTGTCCGAACCATGCATTTTTGGCTTGCCAAATATTGTTTCTTGGTGAAGGATGCGGTAGTGGAAAATATTTAGGCAAATAGTTTTTGAAATGATGAACAGTTTCTGTCAGCGTAATTTTTGCTTTGTCGCCCAAGTAATAGTTTTGAGCATATTGTCCAATAAGTAAAACGAGTTTTGCATTAGGCATTAACGCTAATAATTTTTCGTGCCACAATGGAGCGCATTCAGGTCGTGGTGGTAAGTCTCCTGTTTTGCCAGTACCGGGGTAACAAAATCCCATTGGCATTAATGCAATTATGTCGGCATTATAAAAAGTCGGTTTGTCCACACCTAACCAGTCACGCAAGTTGTCTCCACTTTTGTCGTTCCACGGAATTCCTGTATTATGAACTATGCGTCCCGGCGCTTGTCCAATAATTATTAGTTTGCTTTTGGGGCTTGCAGCAATAATTGGATTAACACCGTCCTTAAGATATTGTTGGCACTCTTTGCAGTTTCTTACCTGTCGTAATAGTTTGTCCATTTTGTCGTAGTAAAATTACTGCTAACGTTATACGGCTTGGCGGTCGGGTGATACGAAGCACCAACTTAATTTACCGATAAACTTTTTATAAAGATAACACTTTTTGTTTTCCACCATTGCCCAACTGTACTGTTTTAAATTTAAAAAGCCGCTCTTTTAAAGAACGGTTTTTTGTTTTTAACTCATCGTTTATAACTCACAATTCATCACGCTTATGTCAAACTCATACAAAAAAACGTCATTCACAACATTTTTTGTGCTACCCATTTTTATCAAGGTAGTTTTGCTACAAATAAATTTAAAAAAAACTATGAAAAAATTTTTACTACTTGTGGCAACGGCATTTTGTTTACATGCCAATGCTCAAATAATAACCACCGTTGCCGGAACCGGAACCCATGGTTATTCGGGAGATGGCGATTTAGCTACTAACGCAAATTTAGGCTCAAACTCACCCACAGATGTTGTAATGGATGGCGCCGGAAACTTATTTATTTGCGATAGAAGCAACGGCAGAATAAGAAAAATAAGTAACGATACCATAACCACCGTAGCTTCAGGGTTAAATTATCCAAATAGTATAGCGGTTGATACTGCCGGTAATTTATATATTGCCGCAAACGATTCTAAAGTATATAAGTTAAATAAAAATGGGTTTCCTTCATATCCTTTTGCAATTGCCGGTACCGGTGCTACTGGATATTCTGGAGACGGTGGGCAAGCTACCGCAGCTGTTTTAGGTGATATAGAGGGTATTGCAGTTGATATATCAGGTAATGTATATATTTCAGATCATTACAAAAATGTAATTCGTAAAATAGATACTATTACAGGTATCATAAGTACCGTTGCCGGAACAGGTGTAGGCGGACATTCCGGTGATGGTGGACAAGCTATCGCTGCACAATTATTTCAACCATATGGTATGGCTTTTAGTCCATCAGGCAACTTGTTTTTTGTTGAAGATAATGGCGGAAACATTCGACAAATAGATTTAAGTACGGGCATTATTTCGGCAGTAGCCGGAAATAATTATCCGGGCTACTCATCTTCAGATGGAACTACCATAAATAATATTTATTTGTCAAACCCTACAGATATTGGTTTTGATGCAGACGGAAATATATACGTATGCGAAACCGGTTATAACAGAATTCGTAAAATTGATGGCTACACAGGTATTCTTTCAACCGTGGCAGGTAACG
The DNA here is from genome assembly GCA_903923915.1 of uncultured Bacteroidota bacterium. GTDB lineage: Bacteria > Bacteroidota > Bacteroidia > B-17B0 > Aurantibacillaceae > PALSA-968. The sequence goes on along the minus strand of CAIXZI010000588.1, from coordinate 16,967 downwards.
CAACAGCAGGGTATAGTGGCGATGGCGGTACAGGTATTGCTGCTAAGTTAAACAAACCTACCGGTATTTTTGTAACACCTATTGGCGATGTTTATATAGCCGATTCATACAACCAGCGTACACGTAAAGTAACTTGCTCTGTTCCTGCTTTAAATCTTTCGGTTATTAATCCTGTTATTTGTAAGCATGATACTACATCATTAATGGTAAAAGGTGCAACAAGTTATACTTGGTCTCCCGCTGCTTCTTTATCTGCCAACAATATAACTAACCCTGTTTCAAATGCAACAACTACAACAAATTATACCGTAACAGGTAAAAATGCTTGCGGAACTTCAAGTGATACCATAACTATTAAGGTTAATTCTTTACCCCATGTATCTGTAGTAGCGTCAGCCTCTATTTGTGTTAATGTTTATGATACTTTACGAGCCAGTGGAGCTACCTATTATGATTGGCATGGCGATAATTTTTTTAATGGTAGCGATAGTTTGACAATAGATTACAATTTTCAAGGCATCACAAGTTATACTGTAATTGGAACAAATATTTATAATTGCAAAGATACTGTTAGATTTAAAGTTAATGCATTTCCAACACCAACTATTACGGTAAACAACCCAAGTGTTTGTTATGGAGATACTGCCATTGTTAATGCCGCAGGTGGTGTAAAATATAACTGGTGGAATGGCGATACTACTTCTTCTATTAAGATTTTTTATACCGGAATTGGAACGTATAATAATTATGGCCATGTTACAGGTGTTGACGTACATGGATGTGTGCCACAAAATAGCGCCTATTTTAATTTAACCGTAAATCAACTGCCTAATGTGTATTTAACAAGTACAACATCATGGGGCTCAACAATATGTGCCTTAACCACACCTACCTTAACAGGTAACGGTGCAAGTACATATGCATGGAGTGATGGAGCTACAACAGCAATAAATACGCCATCGCCTACAGATACCACTACCTATGTAGTAATTGGCACCGATGCAAATGGATGTACAGGTAAAGATTCTATCTTAATTAATGTATATGCTCTTCCAACTATTAACGTTGTTAGCACAGCTACGGCTATTTGTGTAGGAAGTACGACTACTTTAACAGCAAGTGGCACTGCAACTTCTTATACTTGGAACACAAGCGCAACAACGGCATCTGTGGTTGTTACACCAACTACTACAGCGGCTTATACTGTAACGGGTACTGATGCAAATGGTTGTGAAAATACAGCTGTATCTACTATGACAATAAATGCTTTACCTAATAACGCAACAACTTTAAATGGTGTGGTAATTACAGCAACCCAAGTAGGTGCTACTTACCAATGGATTAATTGTGCTAACAACACAGCTATTACAGGTGCAACAACACAATCATATACCGCAACTGTAAATGGAAATTACAAAGTACGCGTAAGTAACGGTACTTGTAGCGATACCAGTGCTTGTGTAAGTGTTACTACAGTGGGCATCGATACATATTTAAATACTACTGGTGTTAGTGTTTATCCAAACCCAAGCAATGGTACATTTGTTGTAACAACAACTGAGCATACTAAAACAATTTTAGTAACTGATATATTGGGTAACGAAATTTTAGCTGTTACGCCAAATAACAACACAACAACAACTATAAGTTTAAACACACAAGCCAACGGCATTTATTTTGTAAAAATAATTACCGATAATGCGCAAATAATTAAACGTATGGTAATTAATAATTAATTGTTTTACTTTTTATAATGTAAAAACCGCTCTCAAAAGGAGCGGTTTTTTTATGAATATAATTGCTTTAAACCAATAAATTAAATGCCATTTATAAAGTCGATTAATATATTAAAAACAGCTTTATACTTTGTTAAAGGAAGTGTTTTAGGTACATCATACACATCATGATAAGCTTTTATGCCACCCATGGTATAGATAAAAAAAGAGGGAACTCCTTTTTCTGTAAACCAATAATGATCGCTGTTTTGAGCTTTACCGCGCGGTTTTACCAAGGGTAAATAATTTTTTTCTGCATTGATGTTTTTTAATCGTTCAAACTGAGGTTTAAATTCCGTAGCATTTACAACGGTAATGCCTTCATCTCCTGTACCCAATAAATCAAGGTTTATAAGGAATTTAATTTTACTTAATTCAAAAACAGGATGCTCTGTAAAATATTTAGAGCCTAATAACCCGGCTTCTTCTCCTGCAAAAAACACAAAAACTGTTTTATATTTTGGAGGATGCTGAGAATAATGTTTCACTAAATTAAGTAACATGCTAACTCCACTGGCATTATCATTAGCACCCGGAAAATAAGTTTTGTTGCCCATCATTCCTAAATGATCGTAATGCGCTGTAAGCATTATTACCGTATCATTCTTTTCATCTTTGCCATTAACAAAAGCACAAATATTTTTGCAGATATATTTATTGAGTAATTTATTTTCAATATTTACCTCCATAGTTTTTATTTCGGGGTAAGAATTGCCCTTGTCTAATAATTCAACTGCGCAATAATTGGCAGTATGGGTAGCCACACTAAAAGTTAGTTTTTTATTAAGAATGATTGCTAAGGGTAATGGACTGTTTTGTGCTAAATAGGTGATGCTATCTTTTTTTTCTACACTAAACTTTCCTTTTAAACCTGCACTTTCCGGACTAACAATAAAATCAATCCCCGGTTTTAATACTTTGCCATTAATTCTCGCTTCCATTTTAGAGGGAAACGTATTTACATTAAAATCAAACCATTGATAATAACCGGTATAAAAAAGCGGTTGGGCTTTAAATTTTTTAAGCTCACTCGTAATATATTTAGCAGAAATATCTAAACCATTTTTAACATAACCTCTTCCGGCAAATTGTTTAGAGCAAAGTGTTGCAATTATTTTTTTTGTATAAACACTATCCTGTGCATGGCTATAAAACGAACAAAGAATAAAGAGTGAAATATAGGTAGCGTAGTATTTGTGTTTTATAAACATTGCAGTAATAATTTACTTTTTACGCTCGCCTACTTGTTGTCGCCACATAGCATAATACAAGCCTTTTAACTCAAGTAAATCAGCATGTTTTCCAGATTCAATAATATTTCCGCGCTCTAAAACATAAATTTTATCGGCATCCATAATAGTAGATAAACGGTGTGCAATCATAATAGTTATTTGCTCTTTTTTGCCCGAAATATCTTTTATCGTTTCTGTAATTTCTACTTCTGTTAACGAATCTAAAGCAGATGTCGCCTCATCAAAAATTAATAAATTTGGTTTACGCAAAAGTGCACGTGCAATAGATAAACGTTGTTTTTCTCCACCCGAAATTTTTATTCCACCTTCGCCAATAACAGTATCTATGCCCTTTTCAGCACGAAGCAATAAATTATCGCAAGCCGCTTTGTGCAATGCTTTCAAACATTCTTCATCGGTAGCATCGGGTTTTACAAATAATAAATTTTCTTTTATAGTACCCGAAAACAATTGTGTATCCTGAGATACCAAGCCTAATTGCATGCGTAATTCATCTAAATTAATATCACTTGCTTTTTTATCGTTATAATAGATAGCACCGCTTACCGGATGATATAAGCCCACCAACATTTTTACTAAGGTAGTTTTACCTGAACCTGAAGGGCCAACAAAAGCAATGGTTTCTCCTTTGTTAATGGTAAACGAAATATTTTCTACAGCATTTGTATGAGCTGACTTATGTTTAAAAGAAACATCGTTATAAGATAAAGTTTCTAAAGCGCCCAGTTTAATTGGGTTAGCAGGCTTTACTTCTACAGGCGTGTTCATCAGCTTTTCGAAATTACCAAGAGATGCTTGCACCTCTCTGTACGAAGCAACAATGTTGCCCAACTCTTGTAACGGATTAAAAATAAAGAACGAATAAAATGTAAGCGTTAATAACTGGCCTACATTTATTTCATTTTTAAAAACTAAATAATACAAAACAAAAACCAGTACGGTACGCAAAAAATTAACTACGGTGCCTTGCACAAAACTTAAACTACGAATGAAACGTACTTTCTTTAACTCAAGCACTAAAATTTTTGCGGTAATAGTATTTAACCTTCCAATTTCTGAAGTGGTTAAACCTAAACTTTTTACTAACTCCACATTGCGTAACGATTCGGTTGTAGAGCCTGCTAAAGCTGTTGTTTCGCCTACAATGGTTTTAGAAATAATTTTAATTTTTTTACTCAATACATTACTGATAAAAGCAAGTATTGGGGCTGTAATAAAAAACACTGGAGCAATCATCCAATTGGTTTGCATGGCAAAAACTAACACAAATGTAAACCCAACTAATGTTTGAAACACAACACTAATAAAAGCGGTAATAAATTTTTCGCAATCGAGGCGCACTTTTTGAAGCTTGCCTAAAGTTTCTCCACTACGTTGGTCTTCAAATTCTTGAAATGGTAAATCTAACGAACGTTTAATACCATCTTGGTAAAGTTGTGCACCCGTACGTTGAATAATTACGCTTGTATAGTAATCCTGAAAGTTTTTTGCAATACGAGAAACCATAGCTACAGAAATAACACCTAATAAATAAGGAATTATATCCTGAATAAAACGAGCCGTATCTCCTTTGTAGGTTTCATGACCAACACCAAAACGGTTTAATATTTTTCCGTAGATGTATGGATCTAACATAGAAAAACATTGATTGATAGCTGCTAATAATAAAGCCAGCACAACAATACCTTTGTAATTTTTTAAATAATATAAGAGCGTTTTCATAGTGGATGCAAAGATACGGTTTAGAAAATCAGTTCAATAAAAAAGCCAAACTAAAAAAATAGGTAAGCTTTATATAATAATTACATGGTTTTTGTCTTTTTAATAACATCATTCCGTCGCAATTAACACTCGCATGTAAATAACTCTGTTTATGGGTACTAAATGTCGGCTTCATTTTGTCGCAATTTAGGAGTGTTAAATTTTTATTCTGATAGGTGTAAACTTATTGGTTAAAAAATAAAATAACCACACATGAAAAAAATAATAACATTTTTTACACTTATTACCCTGTTATCAATGGGTTTACAGGCTCAGGGCAAAAAAGAAAGTATAGATGAATTAAATGAGGCTGCAGAATATTACATGTCTCCGGAGGTTCAAGACTATGCTCAGGCATATCAAACCTATGATAAATTAGATAAACGCGATCCATCAAACCCATACTATAAATATAAAAAAGGTATGTGCGCCTTTCATTTACCGGATAAAAAACAAGAAACTGTAACCTTATTTGAAGCGGTTTACAAAATGGAGCCTAAAGAATCTTTAGTGTTACTTAATTTAGGAAAAGCATATCACATTAATTATCGTTTTGATGATGCCATAAAAACCTTTAATCAGTTTTTAACTACAAATCCGCCGGCTACCGAAAAAGCAGAAGCCGAAAAATTAATTAAAAACTCTGAGTACGGAAAAAACGTAACACAAGAAATGTTACAGGCAGATATTAGAAACCTTGGAGCCCCTGTTAATACTATATATCAAGAGTATTCGCCTACCATTTCGGCAGATGAATCAGTTATCATATATACTTATCGCGGTCCTAATAGTACAGGTGGTTTAATGAATGATAAATTTCAACAAGATGCCAAACATGGCACCTATTATGAAGATGTTTTTATGTCGAGAAAAGACAAAGATTCTGCTTGGAGCGAACCTAAAGGCATTCCTAATATAGATACTAAACAACATGAAAGCTCTTTAGCTTTATCGCCCGATGGGCAAACACTTTATAGCTATAAAAGTACCGAACAAGATAGCGGCGATATTTATGAAAGTCATTTAGAAGGCGATGAGTGGTCCATTCCAACAAAAATAAAGGGAGATGTAAATACTAATTATTATGAAGGTAGTTGTTCTATTACAGCCGATGGTAAATTACTTTATTTTACCAGCGAAAGAAAAGGCGGCTTAGGTGGGAGAGATTTGTATGTGGCCGAAAAAGCAGAAGATGACTCTTGGAGAAATGTAAAAAATTTAGGTGATAAAATTAATACATCGGATGATGAAGATTCTCCGTTTATACACACTGATGGATGTATACTTTTCTTTAGCTCTAAAGGACATAGCAGTATTGGTGATTACGATATTTTTTATTCCATTAAAAAAGAAAATAACTGGATAGAACCTTTAAACATGGGGTATCCTTTAAATACAACAGATGATGATCGTTTTTATGTAATGAATGCAAACGGACAAAGAGGTTATTTCTCTTCAAACCGTGTTAGTAATGGTGGTAATGGTAGTTCAGATATTTTTACTGTAACGCCCGGTATTATTGGTGAGAAGCCAATATTGGCAATGGTTTTAGGTTATATATATGGTAATGATACTGCTTTATCCGCTCAAATAGAGATTACAAAAAAGAGTAACGGAGAAAAAATTGGTCCGTTTACATCAAATATAAAAACAGGTAAATACTTAGTAGCGCTTAGTCCGGGAGAGAATTACACATTTCATATTCGATCTAAAGATTTTGGAGAAGTTACCGAAGATTTAGACATAGCAAAACTTACCAAATTTGTTGAGTTACGTAAAGATTTTCACATTGCTAAAGACGGATATAAAGATCCACACATTGTAAAAAATTTAAATGATATATTAGCTGCCTTAGATACAATAACAAGTGTACCTGATTCGTTTAGACTACAAGCAGACCCTGTTGTTACTAAAGTAACCAACACATCTACTAACCCAACAAAAGAAACAACAGTTGCATCTAATAATGGTAAATCAACTACAAAGAACCCGAAAGATAAATCTAATAGCGGAAAAACTTCTACCAAAACTCCAACTGATAAATCAAATACTAAAACATCAACAAATGTAGTATCAACTACTCCAACTGATTCTAAATTTCCTTGCGATGATTTTAAAACTATAGATTTTTCTGCGCTTAAAGGCAAAAGTTTAAACGATGTAAATGTGTATAATAAACTATTAGCTATTGCCGAAAAAATTTGTGCCGAAAAAATGACTTTTAAAGTGCAGATAGGTGCTTATCGTCACCCTGAAAATTATAAATACGAAAACTTAAAAGAATACGGAACGCCTGAAGTAGTAGGTTATCCGGATGGTATTACTCGTTTTACACAAGGGCAATTTAATGGCATAAAAGGTGCAGAGGCACAACGTCAAAAAGCAATTGGTAAAGGACAAAAAGATGCTTGGATAGTTGGTTTTGTTGATGGTAAACATTACACCTTAGAAGAATTAATTATGGTTGACTTTTATAACAAGAATATTACTCAGTTTAACGAAAATTTACAAGAACTTAAAGATTACATTACCTATAAATAATGGAAGAGTCAACTACGTTTGAAGAACAAACAAAGCCACAAGGTTTAAAAATTTTATGTGTACTTACTTTTATTTATAGTGGTATGGTGGGCGTTTGTGCCTTGTTGGGTATGTTGCTTGCAAAGCCAATGTTTGCTTGGCTAAATGATAATTATGAATTGTTTACTTCTAATCCAAAAATAACTGAGCAGCAGTTACAGCAAATACAAAAATTTATGGAAATGGGTAGCGGTAAATTTATTATCGGCTGCGGTATTTACTTGCTTATTATAGGTTTATCTTTTTTTGGAGCTTTACAAATGTGGCAAAATAAATACAAAGGTTTTATTATGTATATAATTGCTAATGTTTGTTTTTTGGTTTCAAACATTATGGCGCCTAATTTTTTTATGGCGGGTTTAGATTTACTATTTATAGTTTTATATTACATGCAAAGTAAAGCATTGAAGAAATAAATATTCTTCTATGTCTAATCCAAAATATACTAACCATTTAATTTCCGAGAAGAGCCCGTATTTATTACAACATGCCCACAACCCTGTAAATTGGTATGCTTGGGGCGATGAAGCTTTTACAAAAGCTAAACAAGAAAATAAATTAGTGTTGATTAGTGTTGGTTATTCGGCTTGTCATTGGTGCCATGTTATGGAACACCAATGCTTTGAGGATGAGCAGGTAGCTGAGTTAATGAACAAATATTTCATTAATATAAAAGTTGATAGAGAAGAACGCCCTGATGTTGACCACGTATATATGACTGCCGTGCAACTAATGACTCAGCATGGTGGTTGGCCGTTAAACTGTTTTGTTTTGCCTGACGGAAGACCTATTTACGGCGGCACGTATTTCCCAAAAGAGCAATGGATGCAGTTGCTTAAAAACCTTTCTACGCTGCACCAAACAGATAAATTAAAAGTAGAAGATTACGCCAATCAACTAACTACGGGTGTAAAACAAACAGATGAATTTATTTCTGTTTCTTATGATGAAAAAAATAATATCACAAAAGAAACAATAGAAAATTGTGCGTTGAATTTTCAAAAAAGATTTGACACTAAAAACGGTGGAAGTATTGGTGCACCTAAGTTTATGATGCCCAATAATTATTTGTTTTTACTGAGATATGCGCATATTACAAATAATGAAAGTATTTTGAATCATGTACATTTTACCTTACAAAAAATAGCGCATGGCGGTATTTACGATCATTTAGGTGGGGGCTTTGCGCGTTATAGTACCGATGAACAATGGAAAGTTCCTCACTTCGAAAAAATGTTGTATGATAACGCACAACTTATTTCATTATACAGTGAAGCCTTTCAACAAAATAAAAACCCGCTGTATAAACAAGTAGTTTATGAAACTATTAGTTTTATTGAGCGAGAATTAACCTCGGCTGAATATGGTTTTTACAGCGCATTAGATGCTGATAGCGAAGGTGTAGAGGGCTTGTATTACATCTGGACAAAAGAAGAATTACATGTTTTATTAAAGAAAGATTTTGATGTTTTTGCGGATTATTATTCGGTTAATGAAATAGGTTATTGGGAAGATGAAAATTATATTTTGTTACGTAATTTATCAGATGCCGAGGTAGCTTTAAAAAATAATATTTCTCTTGAAGAGATGAATAAAATTATCTCGTTTGCAAAAGAAAAATTGTTGGCTCAAAGAAATAAACGAGTTCGCCCGGGCTTAGATGATAAAATAATAACTTCTTGGAATGGCTTGCTGTGCGCCGCTTTATGCGATGCCTATACTGCTTTTGCCGATGATACATTTTTGCAACTCGCATTAAAAAACGCCAATTTTATTAAGCATAAATTAATAGATGATACCGGTGGTTTAATGCGTTGTTATAAAGATAAAGCCTACATAAATGCTTTTTTGGATGATTATGCTTTTATAATAGATGCCTATATAAAATTATTTTCTATTACTGGAGATGCAGCCTGGCTTGGTATTTCAGAACTATTAGTGCGGCAAACCTTAAATGATTTTTACGATGAAAAGAAACATGTTTTTTACTTCTCAGATAAAAATGCTAATAAATTGATTTCACAAAAAGTAGAGATGCATGATAATGTTATTCCGGCTTCCAACTCGCAAATGGCACGAAATTTATTTATGCTTTCTAAAATTACTGGCAATATAAATTATGAAACTATTTCTAAAAAAATGCTAAACCATGTTGCAGAAGAAATTGCTAATTACCCTTCTGGGCATTCAAACTGGGCTATATTAGTTACACAGCAAATACTTCCGTTTAATGAGGTTTGCGTTGTTGGTAAAGCTGTTGATGAATTTATCAATGAGTTTAAAGAACATTACATTCCTAATGCCATCTTTGTTTACAGTAAAACTGCCTCAGAAATTGCTTTGCTAAAAGAACGCTACAAACCTGATGAAACAGTAATATATGTTTGTCAAAATTATACATGCAGCGCCCCTGTAAAAACGGTTAACGAAACACTTAAACAGCTAAATTGATAAATAGATTTCTACTTATTTTATTTTTTATAAACCTTACAACCAAGGCGCAGCTATTTATTTCGGGCAATAGCGGCCATACAGATAATTCTTTTTCATTTAATGCGGATGAAATAAAAAAACTAAAAATTAAAACCATTGTTTTTGAAATTGTAGATAAACAAGATTTTAAAATTGTAGAAGACAAAGATTTATCAAGGCATTATGAATTTGATGTAGATGGCAAATTGAAACGCAGTTATTATACTGTAATAAAAAAAATAATTCAGAAAGAGTTTCATAATGCGCCTGTGTATAAACATGGTCGCGTAATAAATGGAGGGGGCTCATACACAAAAAGTATTTATGAGTTTGATACCTTATCTACTAATTATTTTTACGATGCAAAAGGTAATCTGATGGGTAAACGTTTTAACGACGGCACTTTCTATAACGCTACGTATTATAAATATGATAGTATTGGGCGCATTATTAATTTGCTTTCTTGTAAAGAAACAAATACCAATGCCGATAAAAATGTATTTACCTTGGGTATGCAGCAAATAAATTTTGAGGAGAAATATAAATACATAAACTCATCACCAAAGCAATATAAACAGCAATATTTAAATGATGAAAACCGTGTTTTTAAAGAGGTGATTGTAAATTTAAACGCTGCTAAACAACCTGTACAATACAATGAAAGTTATGTAGCAACCTGGATAAATCAGGTAACTGATTTTACATATAACACCGCTAATTTATTGGTGGAGAAAAAATACACATCAAATGCCAGCGAAAATATTGAGTTAAAAGAAACATACGAGTATGATGCCAACAACTTGCTAAATACCGAGAAGCATTATAAAAACAATATACTTCAAACAGAAACAGGGTATGTTAATGATGCGGATACTAAAGTGCCTAACTCTTTTGTAACTCGCGATTACATCAATAAAACGATGCAGATTGTAAGAATAGTTTACGGCTACTAAAATTAAGAAAGAATAAAATGCTCTTTATTGTGGATTGTTATCCGGAACTATTACATCATCATCAGCACTATTGGGCTGAGATTTTCTAATATCATCGGTAGCATCTAATGTGTTTTTACGCTTTTTCTTTTTCTTTTTAATGAGGGTATCTTTGTTTTTAGAAATGGAAGACGTGTCTGCCTTGTTCTTTTTTTCTAGAGTATCCAGTTTTGTTTTTTCTGCTTTGCTTATCTGAGTGGTATCTTTCTTAACTGTTTTTATTTGTTCGGTAGAAGATTTTTTTTCTTTAATTTTTACAGATTGTACAGCAACCGGAAGAATAGTGTCTTGTTTTTTTACTTCAGGCGCAGCTACAATACTTGCTGTATTTACAGGTTTAGGAGTTTCTTTTTTAACTTCTACTTTAGGTATCACTATTGGTTTAACAACAGTGATGCTATCTTTTTTAGGAGCAGCAGTTGGTAAATTTTTTATGTAGTTAAATCCAAAATAAGCTGAACAACCTAACACGGCTAACACAACCGGAATGCCAATAAACTGAACTATTTTTTTTGTTTTGGGTAACTCTATAGGGTTATGTGTTTTAACCTGCGCAACTTCGTTCTCTAAAAATCGTAATGAATCGGCGTTAAAACTTACACTGTAATTGGTAAGTTTTTCACGCAAAGCGTTTTCATCTATTCGATATATTTTTTTATCAGGCATTAATAACCTTGAAGTTTAAGTTTAACATTTTTAGAAAACTCATGACGAGCTCGTTCCAGTGTATTTTTAGCAGACTCTTCGCTAATTTCCATTAGGTTGGAAGTTTCTTTTAAATCAAAATTTTCTATCACATGCAAATTATATACAGCCCTAAAAGAGCAAGGCATTTTTTGTAAAGCGTTTATATAATCTTCTACTAACAAGCTATTAGGGGCTTCCTCTTCGTTTTGATGAAACAAATCGCTGTTGTTTTTCTTTTCATCCATACGCGTGGTAGTAGTTACATAATATTCTGTACGATTACTTTTTAGTTGATGAATCAAACTTTGTAAAAATGTTTTTTTAATCCATTCTTCTATATCTTGGGTATCGTGGTATTCGGGTAAATGTTTAAAAATTTCAATAAAGGCCTGATTAAAGAAAGTTTCGGCCTGCTCATTACTTTTTGCATAGCGCCTGCATACACCCATTAAATAGCCGTAATGCTGCTCTATCATTTGATGGCGCGCGTTTTTATCGTTTTTAATGCAGGCTTGTATAAACTCGTTTCTACTCATGTAATTGCTTACACAAGTTTACGTTACTAAATACAAAAAGGTTTCGGTTATTTTTTATCTTTTCAAATAAGGAATGTTCAAAAGTGTGCTGAATAAATTAGAATCGTTTTTAAATGTGGTGAAAGATTTATCTTTTTGAAGAAGACTATTAAAAATAAACTCCCATTATCCCTGAAATTAAGTTTAGGATAATGGGAGTTGTTAATGACTATTATGTTGTTTATTGTTTAATAATTTTGGTTTGATATATAGTGCTGTTGTTTTTCAAAATCCTAATTTGATAAACACCATCTGTAAGAGAAGATAGATTTATTTGTTGTAAATTATTTTGCATTACTTGGCTTACTACTTTTTGTCCAATAACACTATAAACTTCAACGCTTGCATTTTCATAATCATTCATCTGTAAGCTAACTATTCCATTAGTTGGGTTAGGATATATAGCTACTTGGTAACTATTACCCGCAACTTGTTTTATGCCTACACCTTGCGTACATAAACCAATGTTGGTAGAGTCAACACAATAGTTGTTGTTGGTACTTACAGGGCTTGCTTGTGTAATAGTGGCCGTTAAAATAGTTACCATACCAAAGTTTGGTATATCTACATAAATATTATAACTACCGGTATCTATACCTGTAAATTGATAACCACCGTTGGCATCAGCTGTTGTTCTGGCCGCACAACCTCCACCTGGGTTTTTACCTAATTTTACATCTATACCTTTTAACGGTGCACCCATAGGTTGGTTGTGCCATCCGCCACCTATATAACGCATTCCAAAAGTTGCATTAGCGGTTATAGTTCCGGTAATAACACCCATACCGTTTAATGCAGGTAACTCTATCATGGTAATATCATGCCCGGCATCGTTACCATTATTACATCCAACATGCGTTACAACTGTGGCAGAATCCCAACGGTAAGCAGGAGTAACCCGTGTGCTAAAATAAGTAGGTATTGCACCATGATAAAAATGTGTATCGGCAACCGCTTTCAAGTAATAATTACCTGCAGCTACTTGGCTAAAACTAAATGAACCATTACCACTATTTATAGTAGCTGAAATACCAGTTGCTAAAAGCCCGCTAGTATCAATAGCTGTTGAACCATTTTGTTGTTTATATAAATATACAACACCATTAGTAATTGTATTTGTACCCGAAACCGTAGTAGTATCATATATTGTTCCGCTTAAATTATCAAACGCATTAACAGTTACGTTAACCGTGGTTGTGCTAACACATCCGTTTACATCTGCACCTGTAACAGTATAATCTGTTGTAATAAAAGGAGTAACACCTACAAAAGCACCGGTTAAACCACTTGGGTTCCAAGTATAACTTATGGCGCCTGTAGCTGATAAGGTAGAAGAACTTGACGTACAAATTACACTTGGACTTGCTACCGCACCAATAGTTGGTAAGTTATTTACGGTAACGCTTGTTGTAGCCATACTTGTACAGCTATTAGCATCAGTTCCTGTAACAGTATATGAAGTGATAATTGAAGGAGAAACTGTAACACTTGATGTATTTGCACCCGTGCTCCACGTATATGTTATTACATTACCTGAAGTTGTTAATGTAGCCGAATTGCCTAAACATACTGTAGGAGATACTTCATTAATACTAATATTTGCTGGAGATGAAGGATTAATTGTTGCAGATGATCCGGCCGTACAACCATTATTATCCGTAACATTTAAAGTGTAAGTGCCTGCACCCACAACAAAAATAGTTAATGAGGTACTTCCGCCCGGAGACCATAAAAAGTTATAAGGAGCAGCGCCACCTGTAACAGTGCTAGTAATAGAGCCATTTGGTGAACCACAAGTTGTTGCCGCTGGGTTTAATGTTATTGAAATAGCGGGTGGGTCTATAAGTGTTAAAGTTTGTGTAGCAGCACAACCATTTCCACCGGTTACGGTTACACTTTGTGTACCCGAACATAAACTTGCACCTGTAGCAGCATAACCATTTAAGGTCCAGCTAGCAGGTAAAATAGAAAGTGGCCCGCCTACGCCGCTAATTGTTATATCGCCTTGGCCATTACACATACCAAAACAAGTTGGGTTTGTGGTTGCTGTTACAGTTATTACAGGTGCTGCATTTACCGTTATATATGATGTGGCAAAATTTGTACAACCATTAACATCTGTACCTGTAACAGTATAGGTTACAGATGATGATGGGCTAACCGTAACAGTAGTTGTATTAGCACCTGTACTCCAAGTATATGTATTAGCACCAGTAGCATTTAATGTAGTAGAGTTTCCATTACAAATAGTTATCATTCCTCCCATACCAATGTTTGGTAAAGAATTTACAGTTAACGTAGATACAACACTTTTAGTACACCCGTGAGCATCTGTAACATTTAAAGTATATGTAGTTGTACTTGTTGGGCTTGCCACCGGGTTTGGTGAAGTAGGATTGCTTAAACTAGAGGAAGGACTCCAACTATAAGCATAAGCTGGTGTTCCGCCTGAAACAGCAGTTGTATAATTTGCACTTGCGCCCGAACAAAAAGTTGAAGTAGTTGGTGTTACAGTAGCAGTTAAAGCTACTGGTTGAGTAATTGTTAAAGTTTGTGTGGCAGGGCAACCATTTCCTCCGGTTACGGTTACACTTTGTGTGCCTGCGCATAAGCTTATTCCATTTGCAGCATAACCATTTAAAGTCCAGTTTGCAGGTAAAATAGAAAGCGGCCCACCTACACCACTAATGCTTATAGCAGCTTGCCCATCACATGTTCCAAAGCAACTTGCTGCTGTGGTGGCTGTTACTGTTATTACAGGTAGTGCATTTACTGCTAAAGAGAAGGGATTGGAGTTGTTTGTACATCCATTGGCATCTGTACCAGAAGCTGTATAAACTATACTACCCGTAGGAGTAGCAACAACTGAAGTTCCTGTAGTTGCACTTAAGCTTGTTGCTGGAGACCATGTATATGTAACTGCTCCGCTTGCTGTTAATGTAGAAGATGCACCTACACATATTGTTGCAGGGTTTCCTGTTACATTTATAGTAGGTAAGGCATTAACTGTAACGGTTCTTGTTGCTGTATTTGAGCAGCCTGCAGCGCTTGTTCCCGTTACGGTATAACCCAATGTAGAGCCAGGGCTAACTGTTATTGCACTTGTAGTTGCCGTTGTATTCCAAGTATAAGTAGCTGCTCCGCCCGCAGTTAGTGTAGTATTATTACCTGCGCAAATGGTGTTTGTACCACTAATAGTTATTGTAGGATTGGTATTTACTATTACACTAAATGAGTAGGTGTTAACACAACCTAATGAACTTGTAGCCGTAAGAGTATAAATACCTGCATTTATTGGACTAACACTAGGAATAGTTGGACTTGTAACGGTACTGGAAAAAGCGTTAGGCCCAGTCCATGAGTAGGAGGTTGCCCCTGTAGATGTATTTATAAAATTTAATATATTTCCTACACACACTGGGCTATTACTTGTTGCATTTGCAATAGGACTAGGATTTACAACTAATGAGATTGTTTTTGTAGCCACACATCCATTGGCATTTGTACCGTTTACGGTATAGGTAGAAGTAGAAGCTGGAGATGCTGTAATACTTGGGGTTGTTGCAGAGGTGTTCCAGGTATAAGTATTTGCTCCGGAGGCAGTTAAGGTTGCTGTACTTCCAACACATATAGCCGTAGGGCTTGTTACTATAGTTATATTAGGGTTAGCATTTACCGTAACGCTTATTAATGAACTGGCAGAGCAACTTCCTGTAGTACCTGTTACTGTATAAGTTGTAGTTATTGTAGGTGTTACAACTGCCGAAAACGTATTTACACTACCTGCATTTGCGCTCCATAAATAGGTGTTTGAGTTATTGGCAACTAAGGTAGCAGAACCTCCTAAACAAACAGGCCCTGGTCCGCTAGTTTGGGGCTTTGCATTTAATAAAAGGTTTACATTGCTTGAACCTGTTAATGGAAATGCCAAATCTTGCAGTCCGTCAGCATTATAATCGCCTTTAATTAGAGGAATCAATCCGCTGCTAGTTGAAAAATTTAAGTAAAGATTAGCTGTGCCAAAAGTACCCGAACCGGTACCTGGTAAAACAAAAAGTCCGCTACTAGTTCCATATCCTAAAACGGCAATATCTATATTTCCATCTAAATCAAAATCGGCACTATTAATTCCTTCTAAATAATTAGACGTAAGCCCACTGCTGTAATTTGTGGCCGTACCAAAACTACTGCCTGTGTTAAGAAAAACAGATACGTTATTGCTACTATTGTTAGCAGTAGCTAAATCGGGTTTGCTATCGTTATTAAAATCACCTATGGTAACATCATACGGGCTTGAACCGGAACCGGTTGCTAAATTTGCTGTTACATTAAATCCGCATAAGCCATCGCCGGTACAAATTGATAATAAGCTATTAGTGCTGCTTACTGCCGCAAGATCTATTTTTCCATCGGCATTAAAATCGGCTGATTTAATGGTTGTCATATTGTTAATGCCGGTAACAGTAGTATAGGTTGTAAACGAGAAAATTCCTATGCCTGTGCTGGTATTTTTTAATATAGATATGGCATTACCACTATTGTTTACTAACGCTATATCTAATTTAGTATCGGCATTAAAATCGCCTACGGTAATAGATAGTGGGTAAAGACCTGTTGTAAAATTAACCTCTGTACCAAAAGTACCGTTTCCATTACCCGGTAAAAGAGATAGGTTACCACTTGAGTTATTTACCGTAATTACATCTTGTTTACCATCTAAATCAAAATCGGCAGTAAATAAATCAGTAGGGCTAGTTCCGTTTGAAATATTATAGGTGTTAATACTAGCAAACGAACCTGCGCTATAATTCATCATTACTGTTATAGAGGGCGTACCCGTATTAACTGTTACCAAATCAGGAATGCTGTTGT
>CAIXZI010000587.1 GCA_903923915.1 uncultured Bacteroidota bacterium | reverse complement strand
GGCCAGGTATTAGGTTTGGCATAGCTTAACCGGGCTATTTTTTTAGTGCTGTGATAGCTGTCTAAACCGCTGCAAGTAATAGTGCCGGCCTTTTCAATATCAACAAAACCATCGGGCAATAAACAATGTCTGGGTAAAGAAATATAATTTACTTTGGCTATCAGCAATACTGTTCCATTAATTTCTACATTAATTTTTTGTTCAAATGTGGCGCTTATTTTTATGGCACTTTCTTTTACAAAAGGAGCGTAATAATTTTCTATGAGTTCTTCGCTAAGATTAGCTTCCTAAAATTCGGATATTTCTTTAGGATAACGTGCCGAAGTTTGATGAGCCTGTATAAAAAAAGATTCATGTATATGATTGATCGTAAAGACGCCTGTTTCAAGAATATTACGTAAGGTATGTCGTTCAACCGAATCCGGTCTGATAATAAACCCAACTAAAGGCGGATTTGCCCCTACATGAAATAGCGAATTAAAAATGGCCAAATTTGTTTGTCCGGCCTTGTTTTTTGAACCAATAAGCACCACACTTTTAAACCCACCAATAGAATTAATAAACATGGCTCGATACCTTTGTTCAAGCCGCATAATATCATCGTAGGTAAATTCTAAATTCATGTGTATTATTTAAACAAATAATTTTTCAAACTATATTTTAAGATGTTTCATTCCCCCATCTACGGCTAAAACCTGCGCCGTTACCCAACTTGCTTTATCAGACAATAAAAACTCAATAGCATTTGCAACATTTATTGCATCGCCTACCTTTTTTAAGGGGTTTCTTTTTTGCGAGGCTTCTAATTTTTCGGGTGTATTAATTAATTTATCGGCTAATGGTGTTGAAGTTAAAGAAGGAGCCACACAATTTACACGTATGGTTGGTGCTAACTCGGCAGCCAAAGCCCTTGTTAAACCCTCTATGGCAGCTTTTGCCATAGCAATAGAGGCATGAAAAGGCAAGCCAGTGGTTGCAGCCACAGAACTGATAAAAACCATCGAAGGGTTTTGGGCATTTTTTAAATTGCTTACATATTTTTGCGCAAATGCCGCTGCACCCAGCGCGTTTATGTGGTAATCGGTTAAAAAATCTTGCTCGCTCAACCTATGAAATGGTTTTAAATTAATACTACCCGGAAAATAAACAAGGCCATTTAAAACCTCTTTAATTTCAGGAAACGTATTAAAATTATATTCTTCTACTTTATAAAAAGCGTTATAACCTTCTATATTTTCTTTCGTGCTAATGCCTATTACATTATGGTTTTGCTGCTTAAGTAATTTAGCTGTTTCAATAGCAATTTTACTGGATGCGCCGGCAAATAAAAATGTTTTTGGTTCGCTCATTTTCGTTTAGATATTTTGTTGTAAGTAATACTTCGTTGTAAACTACTCTTAAATCTTTTTATATGTTCAACACGCTTTTTTGCATGCTTTGTTTTGCAGTTTTCTACCCGTTCTCTCCACAAGATATAACTGCTCACTTTCAAATTATTTTTCATTAGTTGCTTTACATCCGCTTCTGTTAAGCCAAACTGCAATTTAATAGCATCAAAGGGCGTTCTGTCTTCCCACGCCATTTCTATCACCCTATTTAGGTCTACTACAATTTGTTGTTGATTAAGCTTTGCCGCAACCATCCTTTATTTTTTATTAAATAGTTCTTCTATTTTTTGATAGCGATAATCAAAAATTTGCTTCAGTTGTTTTTTAATAAACAAGCTGTTTGCTATTCTACCCAACACGCCCAAAGGAGCCTTGTAATTTACAATATCATACATTTCTACTCCACCAACAACTTCTTTTAAAAAGTGCTGATGGTGCCAAAACGCATAAGGCCCAAAACGCTGCTCGTCTACAAAATACTGGTTTTTTACCACATGCGTAATTTCTGTTACCCAATGCAATTTAAGGTATAGCATAGGCGATACATGGTACTCAATAATCTGTCCGGCATACATATGCTCTAAAGCAGTTGTTTCACTAAGTATATTAAAACCCATGTGCGGAGGCGTTATTACCGCTAAATTTTTGGGTGAGCTAATAAATGCCCAAACGGTGTCTATATCACTTTTAATAAATTGACGGGTACTAAGTTGATGCAGCATAGGTTTTAATTTTATAGGCTTATTCTTATTTAAGCAAAGTACGTGTAATTTATTTTGTTTAACAAATATAATAAATAGTTAAACAAAATAATTTACCTTTGTAGTGTATTACGCTAATCTTACATATATGAAGCCCAAAGAAATTGCTTTAAATGCTCCACTTAAAAATGATAAAATTAACTTAGGTGAATTAAGCACAGATGAAATAGGTGATGAGCATTTGCATACAGGCATTGCTACGCCTATGAGGCAAGACGCATTTGCCATGAGTGACGAAGAAAAAATCACTAAAATAGAATTTCATTTTAGAGAAATCATGGAAACCTTAGGGCTTGATCTAACCGATGATAGTTTGAATGGTACGCCCAAACGCGTGGCAAAAATGTACATTCATGAATTGTTTAACGGCTTAAATCCGGCCAACAAGCCCAAGGTAGCTTTATTTGATAATAAATATAAGTACAATGAAATGTTGGTAGAAAAGGGCATATCATTTTACAGTAATTGCGAGCATCATTTTGTACCCATATTTGGTAAAGCGCATATAGCTTATATTTCTTCGGGAAAAGTAATCGGACTTTCTAAACTAAATAGAATAGTAAACTATTTTGCTAAAAGACCACAAGTACAGGAGAGATTAACCGTACAAATAGCTAATGAGTTGCAAGCCTGTTTACAAACAGCTGATGTGGCCGTTTTGATAGATGCTAAGCATTTATGTGTTGCTTCCAGAGGCATAAAAGACAATAGTTCCGCAACCGTTACCTCATTTTACGGTGGTAAATTTAAAGAAGAGTTTACACGAAATGAATTTTTAAAGTACCTCGATTTAAAAACCGAATACTAATGGAAAACGCAACGGATAAATTAGCGGCTCATCCCAATCATATAAATCCAATAGATAAAGACAAGACGGCTGAAAACCCCGCCTTATTAGCATACCCACATCACATTGGTAGTATTGTAGTTAGACCGGAAGATGTAGGTAAATTAAAATCAAGGGCGCTATCTGCCATGCATGAGCAAACCAATATGCACTTGTTACAAATTCAAAAACAGGTAGAATTGTTGGTTAGTCAAGCTAATGAAATAAAAAAACGCATGGATGTTAGCGAAAAAATATATAGTGCATCCATGTCGTTTGAACCATTTGTAGGTGGAATTTATCATCTCTATAAAAATGATGAGTTATATAAATTAATGATGATTGCTCCCGATGAATGGGGTAAATCGAAACCGCTCAATTTGCTTTTTGTAAGCAGTGTTAAACTTTTAAGCGACCATACCTGGGAAATTATATCAGGGTAAATATATTTTGTTTAAACTATAAATAAAATAATTAAACAAGTAAAATTTATGTTTTAGACAATAATAAATTTATGCGCTAACGCTTAAGCAAAAAAAATGCGTTGATTAACAACGCAAAAAAATACAGTAAATTTTAAATTGAATTTAATCCATAAAGCCAATCAATTTTTGATAGGCAGCGTTATTAGTATAGGCTTCTTTAGTAAAAAATTGAAGCGCTAATTGATGGTTTTTAGCTTTTCTAGCAAATGATACTGGTTCAATTCTATCTATTTCATTATATAGCTGTCCGCAATTTTGCTGCGTTACAAAATCTGTAAAATCACCTATTCCTTCCGAAATTAAAATTTGTAAGCCACAAGCCAAATATTCGGCAAACTTTACAGGCGATGCAACCTGATTTGTAACACTTTTTTCGCGAATTAAAATTCCATAATCTGCAACAATCATTAAGGCGTTTACTTCTTCTGGCTTTAGCCATTTTGTTCTAATTCTATCAGCAAATCTTTCAAATGTTTTAGATGCCGTTGGTATTTCATTCGATAAGAAAATTAATTTAACATTGGGATTTTTAGAAAAAACTTCAAATAGAAAATTATCTACCAAATTAAACGATTGCCAACCTGCCGATGAACCAGAATATATTAACACAATGTCTTCCTCCCTAAATCCTTCTCTCTTTTTTGCCTCCAACAATTCAGCTTCAGTTATAAATTCCCTAAAAAAGAAATTACTTAGCGTACACGGTATAACAGCATAGTTAGTTGGTGTGTAACTATATTTTTCCTTCCACCAATCAACTAATTTATTAGATACAGCTAATTGTGCATCACTTTTTACAAGGGCATTTCTCTCAGTTTGTTCAATATTATTTACAACACTGACATCAGCAACCACACTGTATTCTGTAAGTTCTGCTTGGTAAGCACCACGCCCGTCAGACAAAATTTTGTTTACTAATTTTAATTTTTTTAAATAAATAGAAATGTTAGCTGCAAACGGACCCCTGGCCCAAATTTTTCTTTCGCCAGTAAAAAAGCAAATTAAAAAAAGTGTTACAACATTCCATTTCCAAAATTTTACTTTTGGAAACATAGGCACAACTAACGAGTTGCTATAATTTGCTTTAATAATTTTTTTCTGCGCAACATAATTT
>CAIXZI010000586.1 GCA_903923915.1 uncultured Bacteroidota bacterium | reverse complement strand
TTGTTGACGAGCCCAATCTTTTAAATCATTTGGAATGCTATCAATAGGAATTCAAACAATTGGATCATCCTGCAAAATATCTCTTATAACTTTTCTAACATTTACAGATGTAATTCCAAGGTTTGTAAATTTTTCTTTTGTGTATTCATCTCTTTCATACATATCTGCAGAAATGTCTTCAAGTTTTTGTTTTGTCGTTAACTGAAGAGAAGCTACAATTTGCTTTGAAACTTGCTTTGCAATGTGATTCCAAACATCATGATGTCCAAGTTCCGCCTCAACAACATACCATTTTCTTTGCCCTAAATCAATCGCAAATCCATCTGGAATTGTTCCTGCACCATCAGCAGTTTTAATCAATGTCTTCGGTAAATAAAAACGCACCTATCCCTTTTAGTACAGTTTTATAGGCTTTTTTAACCACTAACGCTGTAATGAGATTTTGCGCTATGCGAACATAGCGTTATAAATAATAAAACAAAACTATATTTTTTTCATTTTTTTACTTCTTATAAACATTCGGGATATAATTTTCGTGGATGCAACTATATACATCGGTTAAAATTCAGTTTTTAATTACATTTGATGTATGGCTGTCAATAAATATAAGGATAACGAGGACGGATTTATGTATATGAAGATTCGCAAAGAAGATATTTGCGAGTTTCTTTCGTATAGCGACAGAATAAAAAAACGACTTGCGGCAAATAAAGCTGTTCCTGTAAAGTTTTACGATAAGATGATGGATTTTATCGTGCCAAAGGATATAGATAAGCAGGAATATTACACAGGTATAATTGAAGTAATAACCAAAGACATTATAAGGTATTTTGAAAATCATAAAGAACATAAGCTATATATGTTTTCAATCTATGAAAAAGTTATAGATGAGGATATACCCAACAGGAATAGTGATAAAAATAATCAGGCTACAACACGGAAAATAACACAATCATTTGAAGAAATGATTAAATATACGGTGATGGTTTGTATTGACGTTGTTATACAAGGAAATAGTAATAAGAAAAATATTTTAAAAGCCTCTTATTTATCTATTAAAGATTATGTTATAAGGAACAAAAAAATATATGGTAAAGATTACCATTATAAAGCAACGGTAATATCGGGTTATATTACATTGAAATTCGGGCATGACTTATCAAAAACAGTAACTGTTTCCGAATTTAAAAAAAACACAATTTCTAATGAAGAAATTAAGGAAGCTATAATATACCAAACTAATAAAATTAAAAAAGAAAAGCGCAAGTAATTAAACCTACGCTTTTTTTAGTTTTTGGTAAAACTTTTCCGTTACGCAACGATAAGCAAATTTACATCTTTTTTTTACTTAGAAAAAAAAATATACTTTTTTCAATGGGTAAATATTTAACAATTACCTACCTACCAATTACACAGACTATATGTTTATACACTTCCTTAGCAGTAAAGAAATAGCAGCTTACGGTCATAGCAGACAAAAAAGAGTTGAGCTATGGCACGCCTTAGAAGAATATCGGGCAGTTTTGCGTGTAAATTATGAAGAAAAAAAGAAGGAAGAAATGAAAATTCAAAAACGTAGGGAACTGAAAGCAAGAAATAAGCTAAAGAAAAAAGCTACTTAGTTTACTTATTCCATTTTAAAATCTATTTTTGTTTGTCAACTAAACCCGATATTTTAAACTTAAAGTGATTTTAAAAATAATATGAACTTATTTCAAAACACCGTATTAAATAAATACCTGAACACCCTAAACAAGCAAGATGTTTCAACTGCTTTTACCAAATTCAAGGCTCATTTCCATGACAAACAAATTCAGGATAATATAAGGGATAGCAAAGAAGAACAATACCAAGAGGGTTTTTTAGATGACTTATTCGTTAAAGTGTTAGGTTATACCAAAAACCCAACACCACACTTCAATCTTATTACCGAAAAGAAAAATATTACGGACAGCAAAAAAGCAGACGGTGCAATTATCATTAACGAAAAGGTAATGGCTGTAATAGAATTAAAAGGTACAGATACTACCGATTTAAACAAGATAGAAGACCAAGCCTTTCGTTATAAAAACAACCACCCTAATTGCGCTTACATTATAACTTCAAATTTCGAGAAACTTCGTTTTTACATTAATAATACCGTTGATAATATTGAGTTCAATTTATTTACTCTTTCCGAAAAAGAGTTTGAATTACTTTACCTGTGCTTGGCACATCAATACATCTCAAAAGACCTACCTAAAAAAATAAAAGAAGAATCTGTTGGGCATGAAGATAAAATTACCAAGCAACTTTATAATGATTATTCAATTTTTAAAAGAGAATTACATCAAAACTTAGTAGAACTTAATCCATCATACAAACCATTAGACCTTTTTAAAAAATCGCAAAAACTTTTAGATAGGTTTTTGTTTCTATTCTTTGCAGAAGACAGGCAACTATTACCACCAAATTCTATTAGGCTTATTCTTAGTGATTGGAAGGACTTACA
>CAIXZI010000585.1 GCA_903923915.1 uncultured Bacteroidota bacterium | reverse complement strand
GTTTTAGGTTGATTTTCTTCGCTAACCGATATTTTATTATCAACTAAGCCGCCTTCCTTTTTTTTGCTGCTTTTTTCTTTTTTATCCTTTTTTTTAGTTTCCTGCTTAGGCTCTTGTGCTTTAGTTAAAAAGGTTGAAGTGTTTGTTGCAACAGCGTTTGCACTAATGGCAATGGCTAAAATGGCAATTATTTTTTTCATGTTGTTTGTTTTATTTGGTAAATGTAGTTTTTTTAGTTTTTATAGCTGCAAAATGTTAAAAACATGCCCAAAAATAGACCTAAAAACTAATAAAAACAATAGTTATAAATGACTATTTTTTTTAAATGAATAATGGGTATTTTATCTAAAATAGTTTGGTTAAAAATCAACAAAAGGGTACTTTTTCTTCAGTGCACCTTGCCTTTCCTCTAAAGTCTTTTTAAATTTTAAAGAAGCACTTGTCCCCTGCTGCAAATCTCTGTGTTGCAGGCTTCGCATAATGGGCTCGTAATCGGCAATAAAATTTTTAGTTTCATCATCGTAAGCAGTATCCACAAATTTTTGCCATACATAATTTATAGCTAAGTGGCTGGGATGTACTAAATCTTCTTTAAAAAAGCGGTAATCGCGCAGTTCATCAATCACAATCTCATACGCAGGAAAGTAAAAGCAATTTGTGTTTTTTTCTATCAACGTATGTACAGCATCTAACAAAATGCCCTTGCTGCGGTTGTTTTCAATTACTCCATCGCGCACATACCGCACCGGACTAACCGTAAGCATAATCTGTAATTGAGGATTAAATTCTTTTAAAGCAATTAGTTGCTTTTGCCAAGCATCTACAATTTGCTCTTTGGTTAAAAGCACCTTTTTAAATTGCGCAGCAGGTAATTTGTGGCAATTGGCTACTACAACACCATTATTGGTATAGGCAAAAGCACTGCCAAACGTTAACACCAGCCATTTGGCATTTTTTAATTGTTTATGTGCTTCGTTAATATTGTGGTTAATGTTTTCTAAACAGGTATCAGCACTTACATCTGCAAATTTGCCGTGGTGGTTGAAACTCCGCCATAATTCATCGTGCAAAAAAATATCGGCTTGGGTATAATTTTTATTGGTTATATAATTACTTATAGCCCTGCAGATGCTTATAGGATTATACATGATGCCATGTGGGTTTACCAAGCTGTTAAATTTGCGTTCGCTTAGTTTGGCGCCTATTTCTTCGGCAAAGCAAGAACCTACCAATAGCATGCCCTGCTGTATATTTACCTGCTGAGGTAATTTTTTTAGAAGAAAGGGTAGTATAAAGTCCATTTAAAATTTATTTAATAAAGCCCTCGCACATATTTCGACAAGCTCAATATGACATCGCGCGTAGTCAGTCTGAGCCTGTCGAAGACTTTGCATTGGAAAATAAATAACCCCATAATTTGTTGCTAAATTATATTATTTACACACAATCCTTATGTACATTTGTCAAGATTTTTAAAGGATGATTAAGAATAATCCACACAAGCAAATTATCTACTGGCTACTAACAGGTTGCGTTTTGGTTTACGTAATGTTGGTTATTGGCTGCATAACCCGTTTAACACACTCGGGCTTATCTATAACCGATTGGAGTGTTATGGGCACCATGCCACCTTTAAACGAGCAAAGCTGGATGGAGCATTTTACCAAATACCAACAAAGCCCTGAATTCAAAATCATAAACAACTCGATGCAATTAAGCGAGTTTAAAAATATTTTTTGGTGGGAGTGGAGTCACCGTATGATTGGACGTTTAATCGGTTTTGTGTTTTTTGGCGGTTTTGTATATTTTATTGCTACAAAAAAATTCACAAAAAAATTATTAATACGCAGCATTATTTTATTGTGTGTTGGTGCGCTGCAAGGCTTGGTAGGTTGGTGGATGGTAAAAAGCGGTTTGGTAAAAAATCCAAATGTTAGTCATTATAGATTAGCTACCCATTTAATAACAGCGCTTACGGCTTTTGCATTTACGTTTTGGTTTGCTTTAGAAATTATTTATGAAACACCAGAAGAAAAACAAGAAACTAACACAAATAAAAAACTTTTTACATTAACATTAATAACTTTTGTTACTTTAATTTTTCAAATAATTTATGGCGCTTTTGTTGCAGGTTTAAAAGCTGGTTTAATTTATTCTACCTGGCCTAAAATGGGTGCCGATTGGTTCCCTAACGATACTATTTTAATGACAGATTCATTTATATACAATTTTACTGCAAACCCAGCCGGAGTGCAGTTTGTACATCGCACTTTTGCCTGGGTAGTAGTTGTTTTAATTGCTGCTATTTGGATGCGTTCAAACAAATTACAATTAAGTAAAGTTCAATTTAAAGGTATTAGTTGGCTGATATATTTAACTACCCTACAAATTATTTTGGGCATTTTCACATTACTATATAATGTACCTGTTTTGTTAGGCGTGCTGCATCAAACGGTAGCATTTGCTTTAGTAGCCACATTTTTATTCTTGCTGTTTCAGTTTAGTAGAAAAAATTATTCGCTGAATAAGTAATGTCAAAAAAAATCCTTTTTATAGATTCAAATCATCCACGATTGCATGAAATGCTTATTGAACAACGTTTTCAATGCGATTTGTTTTATGATAAGCCAGCAGATGAATTGAAAAAACTAATTCCAAACTATGATGGAATTGTGTTGCGTAGTAAATTTAAAATCACCGCAGCCATTATTGATAGCGCACCCAAATTAAAATGCATTGCACGCGTAGGAGCGGGGATGGAAAACATTGATGTTGCTTATGCAGAGAAAAAAGGCATTGTTTGTGTAAACTCGCCCGAAGGAAACCGAGATGCAGTTGCCGAACATGCATTGGGTATGTTGCTTGCTTTATTCAACAGCCTAATAAAAGCAAATGCCGAAGTGCGTTTAGGTAAATGGTTGCGTGAAGAAAATCGAGGTATTGAATTGTGCGGTAAAACCGTTGGTATTGTTGGGTATGGTAATATGGGTGCTGCTTTTGCACAACGCTTGCAAGGCTTTGGTGTAAAAATTTTAGCTTACGATAAATACAAAACAAATTTTGGAACTGAGTTTGCCAAAGAGAGCAGGATGGACGATATTTTTGAGCAAGCTGATATACTTAGTTTGCATACGCCTTTAACTGATGAAACAAACTATTTAATTAATGATGTTTTTATAAAGCAGTTTAAAAAAAACATTTATATCATTAATACGGCACGTGGCAAATGCTTAAACACAGAAGATTTGGTTAAAAATTTAAAGAGTGGAAAAGTATTAGGCGCGTGTTTAGATGTGCTGGAATACGAAGCCGTATCGTTTGAAGGGATTGATAACAAAGAAATACCTGCACCTTTACAGTATTTATTTTCATCTGATAAAGTTATTCTTACACCACATATTGCAGGTTGGACAAAAGAATCAAACATTAAATTAGCTGAGTTTTTAGCGGAAAAAATTATTGCTGTTTTAAAATAGTTGTTGTTAAGTATTTTATGCGTCTACGCGTTAGGGATTGCCACGTAAATCCTTTTATGTAATCATAAAAGATTGCCGCGTAAAGCCCGCCGCTTGAAATGCGAAGTCCTTCACGAAGCATTCAGCGAAACCAACATAAAAACTAAAACAATGAGCTAAACCAAGCGGAACGCCCATACTTCGACAAGCTCAGTATGACAAAAGATGATTTACTTAATTACATCAAAGGCAAAATCTTTTTTCAATAAAAAATCTATGCTGCGTGGCAAGGCGTATTCTAAATTTTTTAACGCTTTTACATTATCATGAAACACAATAACAGAGCCGCTTTTGGTGGCATCAATTACATTTCTAAAACAAGTTTGGGGTAATACTGTTTTATCATAATCGTAACTCAACACATCCCACATAATTATTTTATATTTTCTACGAAGTTCGTTTGCCTGTGATGCACGCAATCTGCCATAAGGCGGACGAAATAATTTTGATTTATAAATTTTATTGCAAGCCTCTACATTTTGAAAATAATCTTCATTTTTAGTGCGCCAGCCACTTATGTGATTGAATGTGTGGTTGCCAATGACATGGCCTCTTTTCAGCATCTCCTTAACCAAATCAGGATGCTTTTGCATGTTTTCTCCAACGCAAAAAAAGGTTGCTGATACTTTGTAAGTATCTAAAGTCTTTAAGATGAAGGGCAACACTTCTTGTGTTGGCCCATCATCAAAGGTTAAGTAAATTTTATTTTGTCTGTTAGGCAAACTCCAAAAACATTGCGGCAATAAGTTTTGCAGCAATTTAGGTGGACGAGCCGGTAAGCGCATTATTTTTGCAATTGTTCTTTATAACCCGGCATTTCTTCTTGAGGAATTACTGCAGGTAAACGTTGCTCAAAACTTTTGCCTAAAGCTTCTTCTTTGTAATTATAAGATACACTTACCAAAGCCATCATTAACTGACGCGCACGGTTTATTTCTGAACCGTAAGCCGCTTTATGAAGTCCCGGAAGTTTATTATAAAAACGAAGATCACCTTCAAACATGGTAAATAATTTTTGAGCAATTTCTTTTGCTTTTTTATTTTCACCTGCTTGGAAGTATGCTAAACAAATAGAATACATGGTTGCATCATACGGTACAGTTGCTTCAGGCATTTCTATCATAGCTTTATCAAGCACTTTAAGAGCTTTGTCTTTTTTACCTTCTTGTACAAGCTGCGACGCTAATCCACCAATTTGTATGCGCATATTAGATGCAAAACGCATAGCATTTTCATCTAAGTAAATGCCAGGATAACTCATGCCTCCCCATTGAAATTTAGTCATGATATTATTGTACATAATATCTGAATTTATGCGAGCTCCATTTTGCATTTCTTCCTTAGTAGATTTAATTGGCGTTAAGCGATAGGCTAATCCTTCTAACTGCAAATAATCTTCTAAACCAATGTAGGCTTCTCTACCAGTAGTAACGGCAAAGTAAATTGGCCTTTCCCAATTAAAGCCCGCTAATAAATCAAGAACCATTAAATCATTTTTGGTAACGTACTGGCGTTTTAATTGCCAATCTATACTTTTTACAATGCGGTTTTCTAAGCCTTTAGAAACGGTGCCATTTTGAACCACTTTGGCTGAATCTACAGGTAAACTAAATTTATTACTTGGTAAAATATCCATAAGCTCGCCATTACCCATGTTGTATTTATTTTCAGGATTATCACTTGCTACATAATCCATCAATTCTTTAATGTTTACATAACCAATGTTTTTATCAAAGAAATAAACAATATCGCGTTTACTGGCTTCGTATTTATCTTCAGTCATGCTGGCTGTAAACGGCAATGGCTTAGAATCGTAAGCTGCACGACGACATTGATTGATATACCAATCTGTTTGAAATAAACTTAAATTAACCACTCGTATATCCGTACGAATGCCTTCAACCTCTTGTGCGTACCAAAGCGGGAATGTATCGTTATCTCCATTGGTAAACAATATAGCATTAGGTGCACAGGAGTTTAAATAGTTAATAGCAAAATCTCTTGCCATAGTTTTGTGTGCACGACTATGATCATCCCAACCATCGGCAGCCATTAACGTAGGTACAACTAAACTTACTGCAGTTGCAGCAATAGCCGCATTTTTAGCATTTATTTTTTTAGCTAAAAATTCGTATAAAAATAATACTCCTAAACCAATCCAAATAGCATATGCATAGAACGAGGCAGCATACGCATAATCACGTTCACGTGGTTGATAAGGATATTGATTTAAATAAATAGTAATAGCAAAACCTGTAAAGAAAAATAAACATAATACTACAAAGCCATCTTTAATGCCTTTTTTATATTGAAACCACATACCCAATAAACCAAGTATGAAAGGAAGTGCGTAGAATTTATTGGTTGCTTTATTATTTTGCACACTGCTTGGTAACGATTTTAAATCGGCACCTTGATCTATGCGCATGGCATCAAACGCTTGAATACCGGTAATCCAGTTGCCTTCGGTAATGTTATTGTTTAAACCCTGTACATCGTTTTGCTTACCAATAAAATTCCAGGCAAAATAACGGAAGTACATATATTTAATTTGATAGCTCCAGAAGTAAGTTAGGTTTTCGCCAAAGGTTGGTACGTAAACTGTTTTTGCTTCGCCGTTATTATCTGTAATTGAAATTGGCTTGCCTTTTATATCACCCCAATATTTATAAGCTGCTTCATGCTGACTTTGCTGACTCCACATACGCGGAAAAATAGTACAAAATCTTTCATCGTAAGTAGCTACCGAGTTTTTACGATCATCTAAAACAACGTACTTTTTATTTTTTACGTCTTTACCATAAATTGGCGTTCCGTCTTTAAATTCATTACGCGGATTTGTTGGTGCGTTATAGTATTGTCCGTAGCCAATAGGCCAATCGCCATACTGTTCACGATTTAAATAAGAAAGCATGTTAAGCGCATTCTCCGGATTGTTTTCATCCATAGGAGTGTTTGCTTGCGAACGAATTACTAATACAAAGAATGAAGAGTAACCAATCATCATCACCGCAAAACTTAGTGCAATACCATTTAATACGGCAGTTTTATTTTTTAGATAATGAATAGCATAAACCATTCCGCCTAAAAGAACTAAACGAGCTAACATACCACCTCCAGTTTGCGCCGAAGCTGTTGCCAATAAAGCAAAAGCAATAGCTAAACCAAAAGTTAGTTTATAATACGTTTCTTTTTTGTTAAGCGAATAAACAATAGCAGAAGTGATTAATGAAATAAGAATCACAAAGTACAACATCGTACCAGTGTTAAATGGCATGCCTAATTTGTTGATGAAAAACAATTCGTAATCGGCAGAAAGTTTAACAATGCCAGGAATGATACCGCCTTGAATACCACCTAGTAACACAACAGAAATAAGGCCTGCAATGGTAAAGCCTTTCCAGCTGAATTTATATTTTTTGAAATAATAAATAAAGCAGATGGAAGGAATAACCAATAAGTTAAGTAAATGGACTCCAACCGATAAACCGGTTAAGTATGCAATTAAAATTAACCAACGCATTGATGAAGGCTCGTCGGCCTCTTCTTCCCATTTTAAAATAGCCCAAAAAACTGCAGCAGTAAATAAACTACTCATAGCGTAAACCTCACCTTCAACGGCCGAGAACCAAAACGAATCTGAAAAAGTGTATGCTAATGCGCCAATTGCACCACTTCCTAAAATAGCCCACATTTTACCATTATCAAGCTCAGTGCCTTGTGGAGCTATCATTTTTTTAGCCAAACGAGTGATTGTCCAAAATAAAAATAAGATAGTAAATGAACTGCATAAACCACTCATAACGTTAATCATCATGGCCGCTTTAGCCGGATCTCCAAAAGAGAACATAGAAAAGAAACGGGCAATCAATAAAAAGAAAGGTGCTCCCGGTGGGTGACCAACCTCTAATTTATACGAACAGGCAATGTACTCGCCACAATCCCAAAAACTTGCGCTTGGCTCAATGGTAGAGCAATAGGTAAAGGTGGCAACGGCACAAATAAGCCATCCTACTATGTTGTTTAATTTTTTATAGTTCATATTATCTATTAATGTGTGGCGAATTTAGTAAAAAAGGCTCAATGCAAACAAAATAACACAAAGCCCTTTTACAGAGATTATGAACGATAAAACAAGCAGATTATTTTATCAGATTTCTTTTAGAAATAGTGTGTAGTCATATTGAGCTTGTCGAAATATGAACGTTGCCTGCCCCAATCCTTCGACAGGCTCAGGATGACTTGCACTCTTTTTTACCTAAGATATTATTTTCCGAAGAAGTATGTAGAAACTAATTAAACTTTATGCCTAATGTAGCTGTTACATAAAGCGTAGAGTAATTTATATTAGATGGCTGCACATACATTGGGTCAATCACATAATAATGTTCAGACCATACAGTATAAGTAAAACCTAAATCTAAATAAACATTATGCGAGCCTCTAAAACCAACCCCTCCAGAAAAAGAGTTTCTAACGTATTTACCGCTAAGCACATCGCCAAACGGAGAACCATAACTACCAAAGCCTGCACGCAAAACAACCGGCCTGATATTTAATTCTACACCTGCTTTTATATTGGCTGTACCTGCATATTTTTTTTGTATGGCGTTATTTACATCAAAAAAAGTAATGTTATCGTTATACTTTGCGCCTGCATAATTTACATACTCGCCATCTAAACTAAAAGCCAATAATTTATTATACACATAAGAAACACTTGCACCAACTTTGCCCGGCGTGCGCATTTTATAAGAATATGTTCCAGGCTGAGAGGTGTATGATGGCGAATTTGTTGAAGATCCTAAATAAGATGGCAGCGAATCAAAAACTGCGTATAAGGTGTTTTGATAATTATCGGTAAACTTATAATAGGTAGATGTTTGTGCGTATAAACCAAACTTAACTCCTTTTTTAGTTCGATAAATAGCGCCTCCTTTTAAATTAAAACCAACACCACTTGTGGTTATGTTTTCTTGAAATTGTAAAGAGTTGAAATAAGGAACTTGCCCTTTATCATCTGTTTCGGTATAAGTTGATAGATAATTGTATTTAGCAAACGGAACGCCAATGCCACCGCCAATATAAAACTGATCATGAAAGCTATGTGCCAAAGCAAAAGCCAACTCCCCTACTCTGCCCGATGATTGGATGGATTTAGTTTGTTTCAACGTTTGGGCATTGTTTGCATAATCTGGCCAATTGTAATAATGGCTACTATCTGTGCTTGGGTTTATTAAATACGTTTGATAAGCCATCCCCTCGTAATAATCAGATAATTGAGCAGGGCCATACCCGTTTGCCGCATCTCTAAAACTATTAGAAATAGAACTGCCTTTTGCATAACCCTCAATAGTAGTGTGATAATTAAAATCGGCCACTCTATTAAAGTTTATACCAAAAGCCCAACGATCTGGTATGTCTTGAGTTTTATTTTGTTTTGGCGGTTGAGGTGTATTGCTGCCTGGGCCGTATCTATCTCCATTATATGGTTGATAAGCAGTAGTTTGCGTGCTTTTTGGTTGTTGATTCCATGCGGCAACAAAACCAATATTGGAAAGACTTAATTTAGTTGAAAAATCAGATGAATTAGTGCCGTAATGGTTTGCTGTTGCTGATTGAAATTGAAGCCCGGGTGTTAACACCAATTCTCCTTTTCTATACATAGCAATACCAGCCGGGTTAAAATTTATGCAAGAAACATTTGCGCCTAAAGATCCAAAAGCGCCACCCATAGCCATAAAGCGTGCATCGCCGTAGGATGATGTTTGAGAGTAGCGCATAGCATCTACATCATTTTGGGCAAAGGCAATAGCATTTACTAAAAGTGCAACAAGTGCAAAAATTTTCTTTGTCATAATTATTTTAAATAGATTGCTTAGCGTCTTCCGCCGCCTGTGTGACCGCCTCCGCCGCCTCCACCACCAAAGCTTCCACTACGACCACCGCCTCCGCCGCCACTGTTGCCGCCCCAACTACCACCGCTATTACCACCCCAACTATTACCGCGAGTTGGCGCAGAAAACCCTCCGCCATTATTTTCGTTATAATTGTTTGTTGGACGTGTGTTACTGCTATTGTTGTTTTCTACATTACCACTATTAAACCACCTGGTTGGTTTGGTTTGTGGTATGTTTTCTGTTGGTCTGCCTGTGTTTGGATAAGTTGCCGTATTATTTCCGTTTTGATTAAATCCACCCCTCGGGCCCGCATTTTGTTGCTGAAAACCATTATTTGCAGGCATTGTGTTACCGCCGCTTACGGGTTGGTATTGTGGATTAAATCGGGTAGGAGATTTTGATTCAGTAATTTTTATCATAGTCTCTTTTGGAATAGAAACCTGATTAAATCTTTCCATGCTTGCCGGAGATGCTGCTACAATTGGATTATTTAAATGCGGTGCAGAATTAGGCTCGGGGGCTGCTTCGCGCAATCCACGCGGACCATTAGATGAGGTAATTGTACTGTTGCCACCTGTGTGTGTTGTGCGTGGACCATGGTAGGTTGCAGCGCTGTTATAATCATAAGGGTTTGAATATCCACCATAATTCATTGTGCTATAAGGATTGTAGCCATAACCACCCATGCCGTAACCGTAGCCTCCACCATAGCCATAAGGACTGTAACCCATTCCATAAGGGTTGTAACCACCGTAACCCATTCCCATGCCGTATGGATTATAACCATAACCGCTCATTCCGTAAGGGTTGTAGCCACCATAATTCATAGCAAAAGGATTGTAACCCATGCCATAGCCCGAGCCATACATACTACCATAACCCATGCCCATACTTAAACTACTTCCGTAACCACTGCCATACATGTTATTCATTCCGTAAGGATTGTAGCCATACATACCGTAATTGCCCATGCCATAGTTATTGTAAGAATTGTACATACTACTTGGGTAATTATTGTAAATGCTGTTTCCGTAATTGCTTGGATTGCCGGTATAAGAATATTGATTGGTGTAATAGCTATCATAATATCCTGTTCCATAAATAGGGTTTTGAAACCTACTTACCCTTGCTGCATAAGCATTATCGTAATAATCATCATAATTAAACTTAGGATCTTTGTAGTTTGGATTTATGCTATCTGCATGCGTTGCAGCAATTTTACCTGCATTGGGGTTATAACCTTGCTGTTTGTTATTGCTTTGATATTGAGCATTATTGTTTTGTGTATTGTTTGCAAAAGGTTGTGGGTCTTTGGCAGGATTATAATATACATCATCATTGCTGTTGGCAGCCAAATTATCAAAACGTGTTTTGCAACTTATCACTGTTAAACAAAAACAACCAATAAATAATATGCTTAATTTTTTCATGGCTTCTAAACGTTTAAATTCTACTTTTGTGTGGCAGAATTTGTTATTGTAAAGTTACAAAAACTATTCCAAACCCAATTTATTTAACAGAATTTATGAGCAAAGAGTTAGTAAGCAGAGCAGAAGATTTTAGCAAGTGGTACAACGATTTAGTTGCCAAAGCAGATTTAGCAGAGCATAGCGCTGTTAGAGGTTGCATGGTTATTAAGCCAAACGGGTATGCCATTTGGGAAAAAATGCAACAGGCATTAGATAAAATGTTTAAAGATACGGGGCATGTGAATGCTTACTTTCCATTATTTATTCCAAAATCATTTTTCAGTAAAGAAGCTAGTCATGTTGATGGTTTTGCCAAAGAGTGTGCTGTTGTTACACATTATCGTTTAAAAAATTCGGAGAACGGAATTATTGTTGACCCTGATGCTAAATTGGAAGAAGAATTAATTGTTCGCCCAACATCCGAAACTATTATTTGGCACACTTACAAAGGCTGGATACAATCGTATAGAGATTTACCTATTTTAGTTAATCAATGGGCAAATGTTGTACGTTGGGAAATGCGCACGCGTTTGTTTTTGCGTACAGCCGAATTCCTTTGGCAGGAAGGGCATACAGCCCATGCTACTGCACAAGAAGCCGTTGAAGAAACTGAGCGCATGCTAAATGTTTATGCCGATTTTGTAGAAAATTTTATGGCTGTTCCGGTAGTGAAAGGCGTGAAAACCGCTAACGAACGTTTTGCCGGAGCCCTTGATACTTATTGCATTGAGGCTATGTTACAAGATGGCAAAGCCTTACAGGCGGGTACTTCTCACTTTCTTGGACAAAATTTTGCAAAAGCATTTGATGTAAAGTTTACCAACAAGGAAGGGGTTTTAGATTACGTGTGGGCAACATCATGGGGTGTTTCAACGCGTTTAATGGGAGCACTAATTATGTCGCACAGCGATGATAAAGGCTTGGTAATTCCGCCAAAATTAGCGCATACACAAGTGGTTATTGTGCCAATTTATAAAGGCGATGAAGGACTTGCCAAAATGAATGAAGCCATTGCACCTATCAAACAAAAATTAGAAGCAAAAGGCATTTCAGTTAAATATGATAATCGCGATACACAGCGTCCGGGTTGGAAATTTGCCGAATATGAAATGAAAGGTATTCCGGTGCGTATTGCTATCGGCGAACGCGATTTAGCAAGCGGAACCGTAGAGGTTGCCCGCAGAGATGAACTCACAAAAGAAGTTTTACCAATTGAAGGCATCGAAAATAATATTGAAAATCTATTAAAAGAAATTCAGGATAACCTTTATAAAAAAGCGTTGGCTCGCCGTGAAGAAAGTATGCATCAAGTGGATACCTACGAAGAATTTAAAAAAGCACTTGATAAAGGCGGATTTATTTATGCGCATTGGGATGGCACACCTGAAACTGAGCAAAAAATAAAAGAAGAAACCAAAGCTACTATTCGTTGCATTCCTTTAGGCAATAAAAAAGAAAACGGAAAATGTATTTATAGCGGAAAGCCTTCAGAACAAAGGGTTTTGTTTGCTATTGCATATTAATTTGTTGAATTAAAAATAACAATCATGGCTGATAACCAAAGAGAAAAAATAATACAAATGCTTCGCGAAAAATCAGTCATGAAGCAAGATGTGTATAACAACGCACACAATACGTTTGATGTTTTAAAAGAAGTTGTAAAAGATATTGCCGAAGATTTAAGAAAAGAGGCGCAACAAATAGATAAACGTATTTCGGTTGAATATCGTTTTACCAGCGACCATGAAATAGAGTTAAAAGTGGCCGGCGATATGTTGGTGTTTTACATGCACAGCAATGTGTTTGAGTTTGATAAGGCTCATCCCATGTTTAAAACAGGGTATGTAAAACAAAATGAACTTAACTCGTATTGCGGCATTATATACGTGTATAATTTTTTGGCAGATAGCTTTAAGTACAACCGCTTACAAGATTTGGGTTATCTTATATCGCGCATATTTATTAATAGAGAAAACAGGTTTTTTTTAGAGACAAAATCGCCTTTGGGGTATAAATACAGCAATTTTTCTGACGAGGCTATTAGTAACACCGCCATACAAGAGATTGTTTACGATTTAATAACCTATGCCATTAGCTTTGATTTATACACCCCTCCATCCGAAACCGTGCGTGAAATATCTTTAAATGAGATAATTGAGCGTGTGCAAAGCGATAAACTTAAAACAGGTAAACGATTGGGTTTCAAATCACAAGCCGGAGGAAATATTGGCGATGAAATAGCTTGGTAATTTTTTGGCAGATTAAAAATTTTGTATAAATTTGCACTCCCATTAAAAAATGGCCCGTTCGTCTAGGGGTTAGGACGCGTCCCTTTCACGGACGAAACACGAGTTCGATTCTCGTACGGGCTACATCAAAAATAACGGCAACTGAGAAATTGGTTGCCGTTTTTCATTTAATACTAGCTAAAACCATAATCAAATTATAAAATCCAATCTCTATAAATCATGAAAAAAATAGCATGTATCCTTGGGTTGTTTTTGTTAAGCGCACCTCTTTTTGCACAAGAACTTATGAAGTTTGAAGGCTTTGCGCAAGGCACAACGTATCATATAACCTATTACGACCCTCAATTTAGGGATGTTCAGACAGATGTGGTAAAACTTCTGGAAGATTTTGATAAGTCGGTTTCTACGTATATTCCTACTTCTATTATTTCACGTATAAATGCAAACGAAAAAAATGTAGTGGTAGATAAATATTTTATTGCCTGTTTTAATAAAGCAAAAGAAGTTTGGAAAAATACTGATGGTGCTTTTGACCCTACGGTTTACCCAATAGTTAACGCCTGGGGGTTTGGGCCTGGAAAAAAGCAAAAAATAGAGAAATCTAAAATAGACAG
>CAIXZI010000584.1 GCA_903923915.1 uncultured Bacteroidota bacterium | reverse complement strand
ACCTACCTGTACCAATCCCTCAGTCTCAATATATAATTGCCGCAAACCCGGGAGCCGGTATCGGTCTTGTTTCTATTAGCTTTATTAAATGTTGGTGTCGTGATAAAGAAATTAAATAATATACACCATGGCAAAGAAGGTAGTAGCAACATTAAAAAGCGGTAAAGGAAAAGATTTTACACGTGTTATTAAAATGGTAAAATCGCCTAAAACAGGTGCTTACGCATTTAGAGAAGAGATTGTACACAACGATCACGTACAAGATTTCTTAAAAAACAAATAACAATACGTTATAGAATTTAAAACTTCTTTTCATTTTTATGGGAAGAAGTTTTTTTATTTATGCATATGCTAATTTCATACAATATTTAAGCGGGACAAGATGGGGATTTTCAGTTTTTTTTCTAAGGATAAAAAAGAAGCGCTTGATAAAGGATTAAACAAAACCAAAGAAAACTTTTTTAGCAAAATAGCCAAAGCCGTTGCCGGAAAAACTACTGTAGATGCTGAAGTTTTAGACAATTTAGAAGAAGTTTTAATTAGCTCTGATGTGGGTGTTACAACCACGCTTAAAATTATTGAACGCATTGAAGCTCGTGTTGCTAAAGACAAATATGTTGGCACACAACAATTAAACGGCATTTTAAAAGAAGAAGTAGCCGCTTTACTTACCGAAAACAATTCACAAGATGTTAGCGATTTTTCTACCCCTGCTGATAAAAAACCTTATGTGATAATGGTTGTAGGCGTTAATGGTGTTGGTAAAACAACCACCATTGGCAAATTATCATACCAATTTAAACAAAAAGGCAAAAATGTATTATTAGGTGCTGCAGATACTTTTAGAGCTGCCGCCGTTGACCAGCTTATTATTTGGAGCGAACGCGTAGGTGTACCCATTGTTTCGCAAGGGATGAATGCCGACCCTGCCGCTGTAGCCTTTGATACCATTAGTAGCGCCGTTGCTCAAAATTCAGATATTGTAATTATTGATACTGCTGGTCGTTTACACAACAAAGTAAATTTAATGAACGAGTTGGGTAAAATAAAAAAGGTAATGAGCAAAGTTATCCCTGATGCGCCACATGAAGTTTTATTAGTGCTTGATGCCAGCACCGGGCAAAACGCTATCGAACAATGTAAACAGTTTACATCCGCTACAGACGTTACTGCGCTTGCGCTTACCAAATTAGACGGAACCGCTAAAGGTGGCGTTGTTATTGGTATTTCAGATCAATTTAAAATACCGGTAAAATACATTGGTGTAGGCGAAAAGATGGAAGATTTACAAGCCTTTAACCGCACTGAGTTTATTGATTCTCTTTTTTCTGAAGGAAATTAATTTCACTATAATTCTGTTTGTTTCAATAGATTTCTTAAAGAAATTGTGTGTAGTCATTGTGAGTATGTGGAAGCATTTTCCCCACTCCCTATCCTTCGACAAGCTAAGGATGACTTACTCTTTTTTACATAAAATATTGTTTTCGAAGAAATCTACTAGCTTATTTTTTACTTTTTTCTTCGTCAATGTTAAGCGTAAAGGTTTCGTCTTTTGCTTTTTCTTTATCAGCTTCGCTAAAAGCATCGTTCCACTTAACAAACATATCTACTAACTGCATATCGTTTGCTTTTCCGCCCGGCATTCTTTCCCATAGCAAAGTAAAATCTTCTGTTTGTCCTTTTAAAAGTAAAATAGGTTTTTCTTTTTTTATGGTTGCATAATCTTTTCCATCAGGCATTTTTACAGCCGTTTTAATAGGGTAAACAAATCCGGATTTTTCGCCATTATAAACGCAATCAAATTTAACTAACGTTTTATCGGTTTCTTTGTTTAGTTTATTAATAGTAACCGTAAAAGGGCCAATATTTTGGGTGTTTTTTGCAGCCGGTAATTTATAATCTTCACCAATAATTGGTGTTGTATTAGGGTTTATTTTATAAATCCCACTCAATAAAAAAGTGTAGCTTTTTATTTTATTATATCCGGCTCCTTTCAGATTAATAACTTTAGATGCCGTTTTGTAGGGCTCTACCATTACTTGTTTTTCTTTAACATTAGTTACTAACGGTGCATATTCTTGAAGATCCCTAAAACCTTTCATAATTATTT
>CAIXZI010000583.1 GCA_903923915.1 uncultured Bacteroidota bacterium | reverse complement strand
GATTTATGTATCAACTCATTTCAGTACGAGAGAAAAAAAAATAAAGCCAGTGGTTAACTAGCTTTATTTTAACATGTTATGAGTGAGGGAATTACCTGGTAATAACAATATGCTTATTAATTACAGAGCCATTTTGGTTAATATGTATGTTATAAATGCCATCATTTAAATTACTTGCATCAATAATTGTTTTGCCATTTTGTATAACCTGACTAAGCACTAATTTACCCGTAACATCAAACATTTGCAGGATTTGTTTTTCGGTTACACCAATTGCTACACTAAAAATACCATTAGTAGGATTTGGATAGATACTTATTTTGGTTGAAGAAGTAAATGACTCTACTCCAATACTAAATACAGTAAAACAATTACTGGTATCTACACAATTATTTTGAGTAATAATTACTGCATAACTCGAATCTGAACTGGCAATAACGCTGTAATAACTTTGCCCAGTAGCTCCATTTATAGGCATATCATTATGGCTACAATTTATCCATTGGTATGTTGCAGGCGATGCGTTAGCTGTAAGTGTGTAATTACCCAAAGTTGCAGTAACACTTTTATCAGGTAATTGATTTACAATAATTTGCACCGTTTGCTTGGTTGAACAATTGTTTGCATCCGTTCCGGTAACCGTGTAAGTTGATGTTATAGTGGGCGATGAAGCAATAGAAGCCGTCATTTCATTGGTATTCCATATATAAGAAGTAGCCGTTCCGCTGGCCGTTAAGGTTACTACACTACCTGCACAAACAGTGTTGTTGCTGGTTGTTATAGATACTGATGGTAAGGCATTTAATGATAAATGTGTTATAACCAAGCTATCAGTTAACATAGGGGTTTGAAGCGTATCATAATATACTCCGGCTAGTTTATGAAAGTGAGAACCTATCTGTAAGCTATCTCCAATACAAACACTAGCTGTTAAAACGCTGGTTGGTAACACACGTATCATGGTAGAATCTACATAATAGTTGTTGTTAATACTTACTGTATCTCCTACAACTATTGTTACTGCTCTTACACTATCCATACCATAGTTTGGTATATCTACATAAATATGGTAACTACCCGTATCTACACCCGTAAACTGATAAGACCCATCATTGCCTGTTGATGTACGTGCTGCACAGCCACCTCCAGGGTTTCTGCCTAATTTAACATCAATTCCTTTTAAAGGTGCACCCATTACGCTATTATGCCCACCGTAAGCCAATCTTTGTCCGTAACCAACATGCGAGGTAATGGTACCTGATATGATACCATGTGCTGATGCTGATACAGTTGGTGTTGGAATGGTAATAACGTGCACATTTGTTGTGTCTGTTGATCCCAAACAAGTAAAGTGTTTAATGGTATCGGCTAAATACCACTGGTAAGCATTTGAATTTGAATTAACCGTATAATATGTACCAACAGCATTTGTATAACTTGGGGCAGGTACCGCTTTTAAAATATAGGCCCCATAATAAAGTGATGGAAACGTATAAGTACCTGTAGAGTCAAGTTTAAAAGAAGCCGTTGTATCTAAAACACCTACATGGCTGCTTTTTCTTTCAAATAAATAAACGGTACCTGCTTTTACAGTATCAGTAATACTTATGTTAGTAGTTATTAAACCGGTTAAACCATCAGCCGGACGAACATGAATTTCTGCAAATCCTCCTCCTGCGCTACTACATTGGTTTGCATCTGTAATTGCCGATAAAACCAAATACATATAATTTCCGAAGGCATTAGTATCTGGCAAAACAGTAGCAAAAGTGGGTGTAATTACAGAAGTACCCGTGTTGCTTGCGCTTGTAAAACTAACTCCTGCATGATATTGATCATTCCATTGATACGTAAAAGGTCCTGTTCCTGTTCTAATATAAGCAGTTATAGTATCTGGCTGCCCTTGGCAAACATATTTATACTTGGCATGAATACTATCTACAATAGGACTTTGAAGAATTGTTATTACTTGTTTAACAGAATCTACAAACTGACTGGTATTATTGCTACCATTATAAGCAACCATTTTTAAAGTATCTATACCAGCATAATTGGCATAAAAAGAAGGGTTATTTGCTTTTTGCCCAGCCGCAATTATTGTATCTCCCCAAAACCATTCGGCATAATCTGAATTAGGTGATGTATTAACCAAATTTATATAATGACCAGAACAATTAATAGCTGAAGAAATAAAGCTCACAGGTGCAGGCTTAAGCATATTAAAGTGCCACGTAATACCTGTGTTAAGAATTGGAGGACCTTTAGGTGAATTATTGTTATTTATAAACTTAGCCCCCTGACCACCTGCCATACCTGTACCTGAAGAATAGATGTTGTTTTTAAAATATGCCATTTTAAAAGAAGACCCAGTATTTGAATAGCTTTGTAAACCTGTATTATAGGACGAGTTGAAAACACTATCTTTTCCTGCGTTTTCATAGTAATAACAAACCTGAGGTTCTCCATTGCCATTATTAACCTGCATCCATAAACGACCATTAGCTGTTTGCAAATCATTAAAACCATTAACCCCATAATTATTAAAGAAGTTTGAATACGAACTATCCGTTAAATGAGTCCATGTTTGTGTTGGAGTGGCTGCAACACTATCTGTTGTAGCCCAAAGAAAAAATCCATTATTACCATTATTTCCTGATAAAGCAGCTACTAATTTTCCTTTATATAATTCTAAAGCTGTAAAATTTGCATAAGCATAATTAAGTCCAATTTTTGATTTTAAAGATGCTGCTGTTAAAACAGTATCCCAATTAACACCATCGCCTGTGCGTAAAATAGCACCACCCGAATCGGCCGTATTAACTGCTATATACATATGTTTATTCCATACAGCCACATCAAAAACAGAGTTTATGCCCGAGGCTAAAGAAAAATTGGTGGAATTTGCCCACGTTGGCGTTACGCTATTTGAAAGGGTTGCAGGTGCTTTCCAAACAGAAATGGAAGCATAGCCATATTTACCATAACCCGGGTTAAAAAACGTATAAATGCTATCATTACTACCGGTTGGCGAATATAATGCCATATTACAAATGTTGATATTAGGGTTGCTTCCCGTATCAACTGCATTATCATTTGGCAAAGTACTATAATCTATTGTACCATATTTTACATATTGATTTTTATCATATCTATAAATCTGTGGCGTTGGGTTAACAGCCGAACTATAATTTTTTACGGCAGAGCCCATAAATAAATAATTATTATCGGCTACAATACTTGAAATACCATTTTCTTTGCCACCTTGTAAAACAGTATATAAGCCTGTTTCTTCTATAGCACTTAAGGTATCTCCATTTAAAGTTGAGTATAGAGCAATTTTAGTTTTACTACTATCTCCTACAAAATAAAGATTGTGGTTAAAAACCTTAATATCTGTAAACTCAACTTTGCCAAAGTTAAAACCGTGGCTTATATCTTGTTGCCAGCTATCTTGCGCATTTACCAAAATACTTAACAGTAAAGCAATAAAGAATAATATTTTTTTCATTTTTAAATTTTAGCTAAGTTAACCAAAGAAATGAAAACTGAATTTATTTTAACGGTTGGATAAAATATAAGTCATATGCTACAAAACGTGTAATTTAGAAGCATGAAAATTATATCTGCCCAACAAACCAAAGAAGTTGATAAATACAGCATTCAAAACGAGCCTATTACTTCTATTAACTTAATGGAACGCGCTGCTAGAGCCTGTGTAGAAAGCATTTGCAGGCAAAGCACCCCTTTTACTGAGTTTTCTGTTTTTTGTGGTAAAGGTTTTTCTGTTTTTTGTGGTAAAGGTAATAATGGCGGAGATGGATTAGCTATTGCCAGAATACTGGCTACTATGCATCGAAAAGTGCAGGTTTTTATCATCAATTACACCGAAAAAGAAAGTGCCGATTTTACCGCCAACCTAAAAAGGCTACAAAAACAAAACCTGGTTACCATTCATTTCATTAACTATTTAACTCAAATAAAAAGTTTAATTGACGACATACAAACAAATAAAAATCATATAGTTATAGATTCTTTATTAGGCACAGGCATTAATAAAAAAGTAGAAGGTTTATTGGCTGATGTTATTGAACATATAAACCAATTACATCAATTTGTAATTTCTATTGATGTGCCAAGTGGTTTGTTTTGTGATGAAAAACCAAATCATAAAAGCATTATTCGCGCCAACCGAACACTTACGTTTCAGCGCCCAAAACTCACTTTTTTGTTTGTCGATTTTTACGATTATGTAGGCAATTTTGAGGTTTTAGATATTGGTTTAGATGAACATTTTATAGAATCTATACCTAGCAATTATTACTTTGTAACAGCTTACGAGGTTAGTCATTTATTGGTTCCACGAGCTAAATATGCCAACAAAGGTACATTTGGGCACGCACTTTTGTTAGCCGGTTCTAAAGGAAAAATGGGTGCAGCTATTCTCTCTGCCAAGGCTTGTCTTCGTTCAGGTGCAGGTTTAGTAAGTGCTTACATTCCTGCTTGCGGATATATACCTATGCAAACCGCTTTACCCGAAGTTATGGTTATTACCGATGCTAGTGATAATTACTTGTCTGCTTGTCCAGATTTAGGTAATTACGCTGCTATTGGAATTGGCCCCGGCATTGGACGTGAAAAAGAAACCGCACAAGCTTTAAAGTTACTTATACAACAAGCTTCAAATCCATTGGTATTAGATGCCGATGCGCTTAACATCTTATCAGAAAATAAAACCTGGATTTCGTTTTTACCCGCAAATACTATACTTACACCCCACCCTAAAGAGTTTGATAGATTAACCGGCACGCATACTTCTGCCTTTGATAGATTGCAAACCTGTAAAGAATTTACCTTAAAGCATAATGTAATTGTGGTTTTAAAAGGCGCTCATACAGCGGTTGTATTACCTAATCAGCAGGTATTTTTTAATTCAAGTGGTAAT
This sequence comes from uncultured Bacteroidota bacterium, assembly GCA_903923915.1. Lineage (GTDB taxonomy): Bacteria > Bacteroidota > Bacteroidia > B-17B0 > Aurantibacillaceae > PALSA-968. Next base: position 676 of record CAIXZI010000583.1, on the reverse strand, counting down.
GCGGCTCTTGCCAAAGGCGGAAGCGGAGACGTATTAACCGGCATTATTTTGGCCTTTTTAGCCAAAGGGTATTCTGAAGAAGAAGCGGTCATAATAGCGGTTTACTTACATGGTTTAGCTGCTGATAATTTTGTGAAAAACAACAATCCGGAAAGTATGCTGGCCAGCGATTTAATTGACATGTTAAAAGAAATAAACTTTAATTAAGTTTGTAGCCTGCTTGGTGTACATGAAACAATATTTAAAACGAATTTATTTTTTACTGGCAATTTATCTGCTTGCACTGGTTGTTTTAAGCTTTGCACGCATTCTATTCTTTCTGCTTAATAAAAATAGTTTTACGGGTATTAATGGTTTAGATATAGCAGCTTCCTTGTTTTATGGTTTACGCTTTGATATCATAACAGCCACCGTTGTTAACGCACTTTTCATCTTCCTGATTGCATTTCCTATTTCATTTTTTCAGTCTAAAAAATTCAGAGCAATACTTAAAATTATTTTTATTAGTACCAATCTGACTGCATTGGCCCTTAATATGGTTGATATGGCTTATTTTCCATACACCTTAAGGCGCAGCACAGCCGAAACATTTAGTTTCTTTTTTCAGAAAAATGATACAAGCGCCCTACTCCCACTCTTTTTAAAAGATTTTTGGTATTTGTTTGTACTTTTCTTT
>CAIXZI010000582.1 GCA_903923915.1 uncultured Bacteroidota bacterium | reverse complement strand
TTGATGATGCAAAACGTAACTTAGTAAAAGTACCTGTATTTAAATCTACTGTTCCACACGAACAAAATGGTAAATACGGTGGATCTCGTGTGTTTTTAAAGCCAGCTTCTGCGGGTACTGGTGTTATTGCAGGTGGTGCAATGCGTGCTGTGCTTGAAAGCGTTGGCGTAAAAGACGTATTAGCAAAATCGAAAGGATCTTCTAACCCGCACAACGTGGTAAAAGCAACTTTAGATGCGTTAATGAAAATGCGTGATCCTATTACAGTAGCTCGTATGCGTGGCATTACAGTTGATAAAGTTTTTAACGGATAATATTTATACAAAGTACAAAATGGCAAAGGTTAAAATTACACAAATAAAAAGCGGCATTAAAAGAACCGAAAGACAAAAGCAAACGCTTGTAGCTTTAGGTATTAAAAAAATGCATAACGCGGTTGAAAAAGAAGCAACTCCTGCCGTACAAGGCATGATTGATAAAGTAGCACATTTATTAAAAGTTGAAAATATTTAAAAGATGAACTTAGAAACATTAAAACCTGCAAAAGGTTCAGTAAGAACAAATTTCCGTCGTGGTCGCGGACAAGGTTCTGGCGGTGGCGGTACAGCTACACGTGGTCATAAAGGAGCTAAATCTCGTTCTGGTTACTCAAGCAAACGTGGTTTTGAAGGTGGTCAAATGCCTTTACAACGTCGTTTACCTAAATTTGGTTTTAAAAACGTTAACCGTGTTGAATATTTAAGCGTAAACTTACACTTAATTCAAAAATTAATCGACGCTAAAAACGTAACAGAAATCACTCCGGAAGTTTTAATGGCTCATGGTTTAGCCTCTAAAACTGATTTGATTAAAATCTTAGGTACTGGTGAGTTGAAATCTAAAGTAAACATTCATGCTCACGCATTTTCTGCGGCAGCAAAAACAGCTATTGAAGCAAAAGGCGGTGTTGCAACTGCACTATAATATATGAAGAAGTTTTTAAATACTTTACAAAATATCTGGAAAATTGAAGAGCTTAAGCAGCGAATACTGCTTACGCTTGGATTAATTCTGATATATCGCTTAGGCTCTTACGTAGTGCTTCCGGGTGTTGATGCCCAAGCATTATCTGATGCCCGCAGCCATACCGAACAAAACGGTATTTTGGCGCTTATAAACATTTTTGCAGGAGGGGCATTTAGCCGCGCTTCTATTTTTGGATTAGGTATCATGCCATACATTACGGCATCTATCATCATCCAATTATTAGGAATGGCTGTACCTTACTTCCAAAAATTACAAAAAGAAGGCGAAAGCGGACGTAAAAAAATTAACCAATTTACACGTTTCTTAACGGTTGGTGTTACTGCGGTGCAGGCTCCGGGTTACATTGCTACGCAAATTACAAATTTTGCTGGCGTTGTACCTAATCCTACTTCGTTTTGGTATGCGCAAACCATCTTAATCTTAGTTACAGGAACTATTTTTGTAATGTGGTTGGGCGAAAAAATTACAGATCGTGGTATTGGTAACGGTATTTCGTTACTAATTATGATTGGAATTATAGCTCGTTTACCATTTGCAT